>CAZNOE010000166.1:0-9987 GCA_964574525.1 uncultured Bifidobacteriaceae bacterium | reverse complement strand
GCGAGGAAATTGATGGCTTTTCCATCCGTTCTACGAGTCTATGGGATGGCTGTGACTAAAAAAAACGAATTGGAGTTGATGGCTAATGTTCATGCGTTGTGTGTTTCTGTTGTCCGCCTTACCGGCAGCATGATGGTTTTGGAGTCCAGCTTTGAGGCAATAGCCAAACAACAGCGAGACATATTGGTTCGATTGGGCGACGACCCAAAGGAGGTCGCCGCTTCCTTTAACAGAGCCAAAAGTGATGCTTTTTTCCAAAGTGAGCGTCAAAGCCGAAGTGCAAACGAGTAAGATTGCCGCTCAAGAGAGGCGGAGGAGGCGAGCACATTGAGACGTGGCCTCACCAGTGCGTTCCAGCGACCCGCTTTTCCGCTGAGTGCCCTGCCGAATTTTGGACGCGCGCTTCACGGTCCACCTCGCTTTCCGCGCGGCGGTCACTGAGCTTGGACGTTGAGATCTTGCGCCATGCGAAATGCAGACCTGAGTGCCAGCCACACACCCAAGCCACAAGAACACAAACCAATGCTGACCAAATATCTATCATTTTGGAATTCTCCTGATGCACTCTACTCTTTGGGTATGGTGCTGAAAGTGGCGGCGATTGTTGTCGCACTCTTTATTTTCATCTTCGGATGGAGAGAGGCTGTGCTGCGGAAACGAGCCAAGGCCCAAGAGACTGCGAAGACGGAGGCTGCGGTAAAGCTTCAACAGAAGCAGATCGAACGGCTTCGCTTTGGCCGTGGCGGAGCACTTGGATATGACGATGTCTAACGTAGGCTTTATGCAAACGCCGCGTTGGAGTGTGTTTTGGAATTTCTTGATGGCCGCTACGCTGGGGCTGCTCGCGACCGCCGAGGTTGGCGCGCAGACAATACAGACACTCATTTCATTCAACGGCACCAATGGAGTGAATCCGCAGGCCGGGCTGGCGCTGGGCAATGACGGCAGTTTCTACGGCACGACTTCACAAGGCGGTAGTGCTGGATGGGGGACGGTGTTCAAAGTGACGACCAATGGCACCTTGAGCACGCTGATTTCCTTCTCCAATGCCGTTGAAGGTAATCCGAATGCCGCGCTGACGCTGGGCAATGACGGCGATTTCTACGGCACGACGACTTATTCCGGCGGTACGTTCGGAACTGTGTTCAAAGTGACGACCAATGGCACGTTGACCACACTGGCTTCGTTCGACTATACGTTCGGGTACGGTCCGTCTGCCCTGACGATGGGCAATGATGGTAATTTCTACGGCACAATCTCTGGCCAAGATAGCGGCGGTTTTGGGACGGTGTTCAAAGTAACGGCCAATGGCACGCTTACGTTGCTAGCTTCATTCAATCCGCCCGTCAATGGTTATCAGCCCGAAGGCGGGTTGACGTTGGGAAATGATGGTAACCTCTACGGTACGACTGCAAACGGCGGTAGATACGGTTCTTTCGGCGGTTACGGCGAAAGTGCCACGGTGTTCAAACTGACGACGAATGGTACGTTGACCTCGTTGGTTTCCTTCTCCGGTACCAATGGGGCAAATTCGCAGGCGGCACTGACGCTGGGCGATGACGGCAATTTTTACGGCACGACCCAATCAGGTGGCTCCGTCGGATATGGGACAGTGTTCAAGCTGACGACCAATGGCACGTTGACCGCCCTGGTTTCCTTCAACAACAGCAATGGTGCGTATCCGAATGCCCTGACGATGGGGAGCGATGGTAATTTTTACGGCACAACTTTTAGAGGTGGCGTCAGCGGTTATGGGACGGTGTTCATAGTGACGACCAATGGCACCTTGATCACGCTAATTTCTTTTAACAACACCAATGGTACGAATCCGCGGGCCCCGCTGACGCTGGGGCGCGACGGCAATTTCTACGGCACGACTTCTCGCGGCGGCATCACTAATTCCACATTTCAGCTTGGCATGGGGACATTGTTCCGTGTATTGCTTCCGCCAGTTATCATCGTTCGGCCGCAAAGCCAGACCAATAATGCCGGCGCGACCGTGACATTCCTCGTCAGCGCAACAACTCTTCATCCGATGAGTTTTCAATGGCAAAAGAATGGCACAAATCTCGTTGATGGCGATAGTCTTTCCGGCACAACCACGAACACGCTCACCATCACGGGCATTTCAGCCAGTGATGCGGCGAGTTATTCGGTCATTGTCAGCAACTCAAACGGCAGCGTAACCAATTTCGCGGCATTGACGGTGATAACCCCGCCGAGCATTACGGCGCAACCGCCAAATTTGCTGGTGTTGCCGGGGACCAACGTTGCCTTTGGCGTTTCACTCACCGGCACAGTTCCATTTCGTTACCAATGGCAATTCAACGGCACAAACATTCTTAACGCCACGAATGCCATTTACGCAATTCCCGCTGTCGGCACGAACAACGCCGGAAATTATGTGGTGGTGATCACCAATGCGGCGGGCAGTGCCACGAGTTCCAACGCCGCGTTGACGGTGGTGTTGTCGCCCAAGAGCCAGACCAATTATGCGAGCAGCACGGCGACATTCACCGCCACGGCGTTCAGCCCGGAATCGGTGAACTACCAGTGGCAAAAGAACGGCACGAATCTCGTCAATGGTGGCAACCTTTCCGGCGTAACCAACAGCACGTTGACCATCGCCAGTGTTTCGGATGCGGATGCGGCAATTTACAATGCGGTCGTGAGCGATGCTTACAGCAGCGTGACCACTTCCAACGCGGTGCTGACGGTGAATAATTTCCCCTTCATCGTCTCACAACCGCAAAGTCAGATTGTGCTGGCGGGGAGCAACGTAACATTCAACGCCACCGCCTATGGGGCACCGCCGCTTATCTTTCAATGGTATTTCAAAGGAACGCCCGTGGGATCGCCGGACACTGGAACAAATGTTTCGTCCTACACATTGACCAATGTGGGGACGAATCAGGCGGGCAATTACAGTGTGCAGGCGGTCAATGGCTATGGCAGTGTGACGAGTTCCATTGCCGTGCTGACGGTGGTGGCTTCACCGCCAACCATCACCACGCAGCCGGCGAATCGCACGAACAACGCGGCCACCACCGCGACTTTTTCGGTCGTCGCCTCCAGCTTGGGACCGATCAATTATCAATGGCAAAAGGACGGCACAAATCTTGTCAATGGCGGGAAATTTTCCGGCGCAACCACCAACACATTGACCATCACGAGCGTTTCGTCCAACGAAGCGGCGATTTACTCGGTCACAGTCACAAATCTGGCTGGCCGTGTGACGAGTTCCAACGCCACGTTGACGGTGATAGACCCGCCGGCAATCACGGCGCAACCGTCCAGTCAGCGATTGCTTTTGGGGAGCGGTGTCTCATTCAACGTAACCGTCAGTGGCACGGCTCCATTTCGTTATCAATGGCGTTTCAACAATGCCAACATTCTTAACGCGACCAATGCCGCTTACGCGATTCAGGCTGTTGTCGCAACGAACACCGGAAATTATTCCGTGGTCGTGACCAACTCGGCGGGCAGCGTGACGAGTTCCAATGCGTTGCTGACGGTGATTGTCCCGCCGACGTTGGCACTGCAATTTTCGGCAGGTTATCCGCTGCTGAAGCTGTATGGCATGTTGAACAGCAACTTCGTTGTGCAATACAACGCCAGTCTGGCAGACACCAACTGGATAAAACTTCTTTCGCTCACCAATCTGTCGGCCAGCCCGTATCAGTTCCTCGACCCTGCCGGTGGCGACCAACCAGCGCGGTTCTATCGGGCGTTTATGCAGTGACAGCCGGCAGTTGCTTAGCCAGAGACGCTCAGTTGCGTTCCCGACGCCGCCACAATTCAGCTTCCTCATGCAGGCGGTTCGCTTCGCGAAACGTGGTCGTGAATCGTGGTCTCCGGTCAAATCAGGACACCGCCGACTTTCTCGTCCACCCACGCTTCCGTCACTTCTTCCTGTAACCGGCGTCGCGGAAAGGGCGTCTGTTGGGTTGCAGCCAAAACTGCAAACAAACACAAACAAAAACCGATTAAATATGAAGAAACTACTCGTTGCCATTTGCTTAACCTGCGCCCTCGCCATGGCTGTCCAGGCGGCAGAAGGGAAAAAGGAACGCAAACTGACCGAAGAACAGAAGACGCTCCAAAAGGACATGCTCGCGAAATACGACGCGAACAAGGATGGGAAACTTGACAGGGATGAGCGCGCCAAGATCAGCACCGAGGACAAGGAAAAGATGGACAAGGCCGGCCTGACCCGTAAGAAGAAAGACAAGAGCAAGTAAGCATTTTACTTTCTGCACGACTCCATCGCCTTTGGCGGGCGATGGAGTTTTTTTGTACACCTCGGAGGGACGAGTTACACGAGTCCCCATTCATCAGCGGATCCCGCAGAAATTTTGGACTCGTGTAACTCGTCCCTCCGGAAGCGCTGCTCTGCCGACGCAACGTTCTAATTGATGAACGACGCCTCGTTGGCCTGAAGCAGGGCGTGAGCGTACTCCTCCCAAGCCGTCAGAGGTTCGCGTGGACTAGTATCACCGGTTCGGTTTCTTTCAAAACGTTGTTTCGCGATTTGCTTCGGTCCAAATCTTTTCCCACGGTTGGACACGGGCTGCACTTCGTCCGCCGACGCTGCGACCGGTTTCGGCGTCGTGCTTTGCGCAACAAACTCCAGCCCGACGCCGATCTCTTCGGACTTGGGCAACCGCTGGTATATGCGTTCGTAAAGGAACGCGATTCGTGCCGCGTCGTCCTGGCACGACTTGAATTCCGCGAGCGCGACGAGCCGTTTTGCCTGCTCGATCACGAGCGGACTGTTCATGAAGAACAATGCCTGTTGCGGCACGGTGGTGTCGTGGCGTTTGCCATTCGGCATGTCAGGATTGGCAAAATCGAAGTTCACCAGCACATCATCCACGTCCGAGCGGTCAATCAGCCCGTAAATGCTCCGGCGCGTTGACCCAGGCTGCCGGGAAAAATCCACCGGTCGGCCATACATGGTCTTGTCCAGCGTCCCGCCGATCGCAAGCAGCGAGTCGCGGATGGACTCAAACTCCAGGCGTCGGATATTCGCGCGCCAGAGCAGGCGATTGTTCGGGTCAACCTCCGCAAAGCGCGGATTGTTCGCGCTGCTTTCCTGATAAACGCCCGAAAGCATGATCAGCCGGTGGATTTTCTTGATGCTCCAGCCTTCCTCGACGAAACGCGACGCGAGGTAATCAACCAACTCCGGATGGCTCGGCGGCTCGGACATCGTGCCCAAATCGTCCGGCGTGGGCACAAAGCCTTCGCCGAAATGGTGCAGCCAGATGCGATTGATCATTACTCGCGGTGTCAGAGGACTGTTCTTGCTGACGATGGCGTGCGAGAGTTCCAGTCTTCCGCTGCCGTTGGTAAATGCATGGCGAGTCGGGCCAGAAACGACCTCCAAAAACTGCCGCGGTACCACGTCGTCGCGGTTGTCCGCCTCGCCGCGAATGAACACCGGAGAATCTTTCGGCTTGGGCGCGTCGTAAACGGCCATCGCGCGAACCGGTGCGCCGGGGTGCGTCATTTCCAGACGAGCAATGGCGCCTTGAGTTTCGCGGAACCCACGTTGCAGCTGCTTGATCACCTCGCGGTTGCGGTTACGACTGCGTGCCGCAGCGCGGAATTCTGTCTCCAGCGTCTCCTGCTTTCGGTCGAGTTCAGTCCGCTTCTTGTAGTACTCCGCGTAATCGGTGGTGTTCGGAAGTTTCTGAATCACCGGCTCGGCGGCAGGTTGGACGGTGCTCGCAAAAATACCGTGCAATGAATAGTAATCCTTCGTGGGGATCGGATCGAACTTGTGATCGTGGCAGCGCGCACACGTCACGGTCAGGCCGAGGAAACCTTTCGTCACGACATCAATGCGGTCGTTGATGATGTCGTTCTGCATGCCCATATAGCGATCCCCCACGGTCAGGAAGCCGAGCGCGGTGAGGTTCGTGGGGTTCTTCGCTGTGGCCGGAAGTTTGTCCGCGGCGAGTTGTTCGATGACGAAAACGTTGTAGGGCTTGTCTTCGTTAAAACTTCGGATCACGTAATCGCGATACGTCCAGGCGTAAGGATTGTTCGGGTCTTCACGCTGGCGTTTGATCTGGCCCTTCGTGTCGCTGTAACGTGCCACGTCCAGCCAATGCCGCCCCCAGCGCTCGCCGTATTGCGGCGACGCGAGGAGGCGATCTACCACCTTGGCAAAGGCGCCGGCAGAATCATCCTTCAAAAAGCTTTCAACCTCGTCGGGAGTCGGCGGCAAACCGATCAAATCGAACGTCGCACGGCGAATAAGCGTGCGCTTGTCCGCGGACGGATTCGGCTTCAGCTTTTTTCCTTCCAGCTTGGCCAGAATGAAATTGTCCACGGGCGTTTTGCACCAGGCCGGATCCTTAACCTCCGGCGGCGCGGGTTTGACGAGCGGCTGCCAGGCCCAATGTTTTTTGTTCGGGTCCACCCACGCCTTTTGCGCGGCGCTCGCCGTGCGCGGATCGGGCGCGCCCATTTTCACCCAGGCCACCAGGTCCGCGATCTGCGCGCCCGAAAGCTTTTTGTTTTTCGGCGGCATCTGCAAATCCGGATCGGTGTAACGCACCGCTTTGATAAGCAGACTTTTCTCCGGATCGTTAGGGACGATGGCCGGGCCGGTCTCGCCGCCCTTGAGCACGCCTTCGCGCGTGTCGAGCAGCAGCCCGCCTTTGACCTTCTCCGCCTGCTGGCTGTGGCATTTGTAGCAATTGTCCGCGAAGATCGGGCGGATCTTGTTTTCGAAGAATTGGGTTTGAGTGGGTGTGAGGTCCGCCGCCGCCGAACTTCGGACAGCAATCAAGCTGAGGCACAGAAGAAACCAAACCCTCACCCCGGCCCTCTCCCATCCAATGGGAGAGGGAGAATCGTTCGCCGTCTCCCTGGATGTCGAGAGTCGGAAATTTCCGAACGCGCGCTTGGAAAAACTGAGGCCGCCAACTGCTGTTCCCTCTCCCATCGGATGGGAGAGGGTCAGGGTGAGGGGAGTTTTTTGTTTCATGCGTAACGGCAGTTCTTCACGCCATGATCGCCTTCACCACGTTGCCGTGCACGTCCGTCAGCCGGAAGTCCCGTCCATTGTAGCGATACGTCAGCTTCGTGTGATCGAAACCGAGCAACGCCAGAATCGTCGCGTGCAAGTCGTGGGTGTGGACTTTGTTTTCCGTCGCCGCCGCGCCGAATTCATCCGTCGCGCCATAAACCATCCCGCGCTTTACACCGGCGCCCGCGAGAATTGTCGTGAACGCCTTCGCGTTGTGGTCGCGGCCGGGGTTGTCATTCCCGTTGCGGTCGCGGACCGGCTTGCGCCCGAACTCGCCGCCCCAGATAACCAGCGTGCTGTCGAAAAGATTTCGTTGCTTTAAGTCCGCGATGAACGCGGCCAATGGCTGATCGATCTCCTTCGCGCGCTCTGGCAAACGGTCTTCGATATCCTGATGATGATCCCAGCCGCCCGCCCAGACTTGCACGAACCGCACACCGCGCTCGATCAACCGCCGCGCGATCAACAACTGGTTGCCCTGCGGCGTGCGGCCGTAGAGATCGCGCATGGCTGCCGCTTCCTTGTTAATGTCGAACGCGTCCGTCGCCTCAGTCTGCATCTTGAACGCCATTTCGTTCGCCTGGAGACGCGCTTCAAGCGCCGCATCTTTCTGGAGATTCTGACTGTGCAGTTCGTTGAGCTTGTGAACGAGATCAAGTTGCCGCCGCTGTTCGTCGAGCGGCGTGTAGCGATTGTGAATGTTCTCGATGAGTTGATCCACCGAAGTCACTTTGGTGTTGATGCTCACGCCCTGATACATGCCCGGTAGAAACGCCGCCTGCCAGTTCGAGCTTCCGCCCGGGGGCACGCCGCCCGGCCGCAGCGAAACGTAGCCGGGCATGTTTTGGTTTTCCGTGCCCAATCCGTAAAGCACCCACGAGCCGAGACTCGGTCGCACCAACCGCGTCGAACCGGTATTCATGAACACGGTCGCGACTTCATGCGCCGGAATGTCCGTGTAGCAGGAGCGGACCACGCACAGGTCATCCACCATTTCACCGAGCTTTGGGAAAACTTCGCTGACCTCGATGCCCGACTTGCCCTTGCGCTCGAACTTGAACGGCGACGCCATCGCGACGCCGTCGCTGCCGGGAATCTCTTTACCGTCGTACCGCACCAGCGCCGGCTTCGGATCCCAAGTGTCCACGTGCGACGGCGCTCCCTGGGCGAAGATGTGAACGACGTGTTTGGCTTTGGCCGGATGCGGCGGTGCTTTCGGCAGAATCGAAGCTACCGATTCGACAGCGGAAGCGGTCGAAGTAAAAAAGCCTTCGCCGAGCAAGGCCGCAAGGCTGAGCGCGCCAAACCCCGTGCCGGCGCGTTGCAGGAACTGTCGGCGCGTCAGGAAGAAATCTTCCAGCCGTGACGCATGCCCTTGCTTGTACTTGTCGTTGGCGTTCATAAGTCTAACAATACCTCTAACGACGACGGCGCCGAGTCTGAGGTTTCGGAAATATTGCACGGCCCGTGCCAAAAAATGAGCAGCCGCAACTATCTCAAAGGCGAATGCCAGAAATGCGCCGGGCACATTGAATTCCCGGCTGAGGCCGTGGGCACCACGATTGATTGTCCCCATTGCGGCCAACCCACCGAGCTGTTGCTGGCTGTGCCGCCGACAGAATCATCGCTGCCAACGAAGGCCATCGTTTACACCATCATCGCGATTGTCATCCTGGTCGGCGGACTTATCGGCGCGCAAGTCGCCTTGAAACGAGCCAAACAACTGGTCGAACAAAAGAATGGCGACTCGGCCGCACCGGTGGTGAAACGAACCGCCACAACGACCAGTGCCGATACCGTAACGAAGGATGGCTTCCGTTGCTCCGCAATCACGATGGAGAAAACGCCCGGCAGCTCGCTGATTCACGCCGTGGGAACTGTCCGAAATGAAACTGACCGACGCCGTTTTGGCATGAAGGTGGAACTCGATGTGTTCGACGACACCGGCAAGAAAGTTGGCTCCGCGAAGGACTATCAACCGGCGCTCGAACCCAAAGCGGAGTGGCGCTTCCATGCGCTGGTCGTTGGGTCGAACGCGGCATCAGCAAAAATCGCCTCCATCACCGAGGACAAGTGAAGTCAGTAGTCCTCATCGAACCCGGGCAAGAAGTGAGCTTTTTGTTGAACTGACTTCGCGCTGACGCCAAGCTCGTTTCGAACTGAACCCAAAAAGCCTATGTCAACCGATTCGAACCACGCCGTTCCCGCATCCGGTGTCCTCGACCGCCGGAGCTTTCTCAGAAACGCCTCAACAGTTGCCGCTGCCGTCGCGCTCAGCCCGGCCACCTTCGCAGCACAACGTGACTGGTCTGGCAAGCAACCCGTTCGTTATCCCGACCCGGACATCATCGCGCTTGACCCGCGTTTCAGAAAAATCGGCAACACCCCCGTCCAACGCCTTCACACCGGATCACTCTGGGCGGAAGGCTGCGCGTGGAATGCGGTCGGGCGTTACCTGCTCTGGAGCGACATTCCGAACGATCGCCAATTCCGCTGGCTCGACGACGACGGTCACGTGAGCGTCTTCCGTCAACCGAGCGGCAACAGCAACGGCAACACGTTCGACTTCGAGGGCCGGCAGATTTCCTGCGAGCACGGCAATCGCCGCGTCGTCCGTTTCGAACACAACGGCAGCGTGACGGTGCTCGCCGATAAGTGGCAGGGCAAACCCTTCAACGCGCCGAACGACGCGGTCGTGCATCCGGACGGTGGAATCTGGTTCACCGATCCCGGTTACGGCAGCATGGGGAATTACGAAGGCCACAAAGGAAAACTTGAGATCAAGGAAGCCATTTATCGCATTGACGCAAAGGCGGGCAAAACCGAAATCGTCAGTGACGAGTGCGACAAGCCGAACGGCCTGTGTTTCTCGCCGGACTACAAGAAACTCTACCTGGCGGACACCGGCGGATCGTCCCCCCGGGGCATTGACGTGTGGGATGTGG
>CAZNOE010000165.1:0-9999 GCA_964574525.1 uncultured Bifidobacteriaceae bacterium | reverse complement strand
TGCAACAACGGCCTCACCTGCTGGATTGACCCCCGTGGCCGGCCGCAACAAATCTTTCGCGACGAAACCGGCAGCATCTATGGCGCAGGCGTGATGACGGCGCAAATCCCAGTCCTTCCACCGGGAGAAACACGCCCGCGCACATTCTACAACGAGCACGGCGATTGGTTCGGTTGGCTGTGCGTGGCCGTGGCCGCGCCCGTCCTGCTCGCGCGCTTGTCGCAGCTTTGTCACCGCAATCGAGGAGATCGTTAGTTGAAAGGCTCACGATGATGCTCAGTCGCTTGCAGGTACGAAACGATACTCGATGGGTCCTCACTTTGTTGGCGGGGTTCGCTATCGGTATGCACACCGCTGTTTTCTTGCACGAATTCGGCCACGCTCTTGGCCATTGGCTCAGCGGGGGGAGTGTTACCGCAATCGTGATGCTAGCGCCCTTGCCCGCCGGATACGTCAAGGGTGCCGGAGGGGTGCACTTCATGAGTGTCTGGGGCGGGGTCACATTTGGGTCGCTTGTCACGCTCGCTCCGCTGCTGACCGCACGGTGCCTGTCGCCCCGCTCGCCCGTTCGTTTTGCGGCTCTAATGGCTGCCGCGTTCTGCTTGGGCCATAACGCGCTTTACCTGTTTGTCGGCAGCATTGCGCCATTCGCTGATGCCTCAAACATGATCGGACTCGGGGCTTCGCGATGGCTCTTATTCTTGTTGAGCCTCCCCCTCCTCGTCGGGTTTATTTTCATCCTGACATCGGCCGTCCAAGCGGTGGGATTAAGCCCGGCGGACTCGGTCTGGAAGCGGATCGCCGTTGTCGAAGCAGGTTTGCTGCTGTGTCCCGCGCTGATGCTAATGGGCGCGCTGATCTTCTCGAACTTGAGTTCGATGCGGTTGACGATGCTGCTGTTGGTCGGCACCTATGCGGTGTGCTTCGGTATTGTGGCGATCCGCGCTCGTTCGGGAGCAACATCGGGTGGCGCAGATTTCAGGGCCTCTCAATTGCCTCAGAGTTGGTCGCCAACTTTGGCATTAATAGTGGCAGCATTGTTACTAGTCGCGGTAGAGTGGCTGGCGTTCAGACCCGCCTAAGACCGTGCAGCGAACGGCAGCCAGCCGTTTCGCTCAAAGTGAAATCGAAACATCATCGGCGGCTGGCTCTCGTCGCTGAACTTTTGTCGTTGGCGGCGGCACGGGCGCGTGGGTTATCGCGCTCTGGTTGCCTGGCTCGCTCTTTGATGCCATAGTCGCTCGCGATCGCCAGAGTCAGAAAACTAAAGAGAAAGGTTATCGTATGGTTCTTGTTCTGTTTGCGGTGATTGGATTCGTGGTCGGATACCGACTGGAGATGACTCGCGCTGGTTATCTCACGATGGCGTTGACGAGCGTTGGATTCTCCGCCGCTCAGATTATCCATCTGTTCATCACCAAGAGTCGCGAGGCGATGACCATGCTTCCGCTGGTTGTTGGCCTGGTCGTCGTAATATTCATGCTAATGGGAGCATTGATTCGCCTGGCTGTTCGTCGCAGAACGAATGTCGCCTGACCAGAGCCGTCGCTCACTGCTGGCGTTGGTCACGGCGCCGTCGCTGCACCATGAGAATTCCCGGTCTCCGACATTCCGCAGAGCAGGTGGGTGGCATCGTTTTCTTCGGACGGATGCTGGATAAGATTCGATTGCACGCGCAGGGCAAGCTGCCGCCGGACTACAAACACGGCACGGGCACGGATGCGCGAGTTTGCAGATTTTTGCATGTCGAATATCCCGCGCTGGTCGAGCGGGTCCTCGCGGGCGCTGCGGACGATGAGGTTTTGGAGTGGTGTTTTGCGCACGGACGGAGGCCGAATGACGAGGAGATTTTCATCTTCAACGCCTTTCTGTCGAAGCGCGGCTGGCGCGACAACCAAACCGCGGAGTTGGAGCAGATGAAGCGGGACAGAGGCTTTGCCGACCGGGCCGACATCCAGACCTTTTTTGATTTTCACAAAGCTGATGAGGAAACCGACTAACGGATAGAGGAGCCGGTGCGGGACGAAGTCGCCGGGTCAGGAAGCTTTTGCCGGAGCAAACGGATCATGGAGCGCCAGACCGGTCACCCAATCGAAATCAGTCGTGTTGCGGGTCACGAGTTCGCAACCGTGAGTGAGGGCAGTTGCCGCCACCAAAGCATCGCCGAGTTTCATTTTGCGTTGCCGACGCAACTGAACGGCCTGATCGAGCACCGGCGGCGAGAGCGGAAGGGTAGGCGTATTGGCAAAGAACTCTTCCAGCAGTTCGGTTTCGGGCGGCGTCAGAAGATGATAACCGAGAACCTCGACGTAGCTGACCGAAGACGTGCAGATGTCGGAAGCGGCAATCAGCGGTTGAAGAAAATCGTAACCCGGCTTGCTCGCGTAGATGATGATGTTGCTGTCGAGCAACCTCATGATTCGCGGCCCGGCAACTCACGGTCTGCCCGGGTTTCGCGCTGCCACTTCGTCGGGTCTTCAATTCCTGAAAGTGCATTCAAGGCGGCAAGCTTTTGGAGCACGGCGACGCGACGGCACGCTTGTGCCGCTGCCGAAGCCTCGCCCCTGCCGTTGAGAATTGTGACGAGCACGGGTACCGGCTGATTGGCCGGCAGCAGGTCATGCGGCGACTCCAGCCAATGCAGCTTGTCGCCTTCGACCGTGGCTTTAAGCGTCGTTAACATGGCTCTCTGTTACACCATCCGCGCAGTGCATTCAACCCATGAATCCGAGCGAAACCCTGCGGTGTCCGATCAACTCAGAATCTCCTTCACCAACTGCGCCTCTTCCGTCGGGCCGATCAAGCGCTGGTTCAATCCGAGATACGGGAAGCCGAAGCGATGCGCGTCGAGGCCGAGTTGATGGAGGATCGTTTGCTGCAAATCACGCACGCTGACTTTGTCGCGCACGACGTTGTAGCCGAATTCGTCGGTTTCACCGTACACGAAGCCCGGTTTGATGCCGCCGCCGGCCAGCATCATGGTAAAACAATTCGGATGATGGTCGCGGCCCAGGAACGTTGACCCGTTGCGCGCCTCGTTCATCGGTGTCCGGCCAAATTCGCCGCCCCAGATCACGAGCGTCTCATCCAGCATGCCGCGTTGTTTCAGGTCCGAGATGAGCGCCGCGCACGCCTGGTCCACGTCCTGGCATTTCTTCGGCAAACCGGTGACGAGATCGTTGTCTTTGCTCGTGCCGTGCATGTCCCAGCCCCAGTCGAAGAGTTGAACGAAGCGGACGCCCTTCTCCACCAACCGCCGCGCGAGCAGGCAGTTGTTCGCGAAGCCTCCTTCGCCGGGTTTCGCGCCGTACATTTCGCGAATGGCCTGCGGCTCTTTGGCGATGTCGAAGACCTCCGGCACGCTGATTTGCATCCGATACGCCAGTTCGTATTGCTCGATGCGGGTGACGGTTTCCGGGTCGCCGAAAAGTTTCGCTTCGGCTTCGTTCAGTTTGCGCAACGCGTCGAGACTGCGGCGGCGGCTGGCGCGGTCCATGCCGGGCGGATCGTTGGCGTAAAGAATCGGCTCGCCGGAGGTGCGGCATTGCACGCCCTGGTAAACACCGGGGAGAAATCCACTGCCCCAAAGATTTTTCCCGCCGCTCGGATCGGTGCCGCCGCTCGACAACACGATGAATCCCGGCAAATCCTGGTTCTCGCTTCCCAGACCATACGTGACCCACGAACCGAGCGATGCGTTGCCCGGACGTTGCAGCCCGGTGAAAAGAAACAATTCGGCCGGTGCGTGATTGAACTGGTCCGTCCAGCACGATTTCACGATGCACACGTCGTCCACGATGTTGGCCATGTGCGGCAGAATGTCGCTGACCCACGCGCCGCTTTTGCCACGCTGTTTGAACTTGTGCGGCGAGCCGAGCATCTTCGGAACGCCTTTGATGAACGCAAAGCGCTGGCCCTTGAACAGCGATTCCGGACAAGGCTGCATGTGCATTTCGTTCAGCTTCGGCTTGTAATCGAACAAATCCAGCGACGGCGGCGCGCCCGCCATGTGCATGTAAATGATGGATTTTGCGCGGGCCGGAAACATCGAAGGCTTTACCGCGAGCGGCCCCGCCGCCGGAGACTTCGCATTTGCAGACGCGGCAAAGCCGTCGCGCGCAACCAGACCGCCAAGCGCGATGCCGCCAAGGCTTAAGCCCGCGCGGGCGAAAAAATGGCGGCGCGTCAGCGCGCGCGTGTTGGCCAGATGAAAATTCAGCGTTTCCATAAAACGTCAGCGCAAGAGTTATCCTTTCGTCAAAACACCGTCCAGATTCAGCAGGACATTTGCGACCACGGTCCACGCGGCGGCCTCGGCGGCGCTCAACCCCTCCGGCAGCGCGCCGAGCGGACTGGTCGCGAGTTTGACCGCTTCCTCATCCGCGTCCCGATAATGCGCGAGTTCTGCTTCAAACAAGTTTTTCAATTCAGCGACTTGCAATTTATCCGGTGGGCGAGCCAAGGCCAGGCTCAAGCCAAAGCGCATTCGATCTTCCGCGGTTGCCCCTCCTTCACGCACCAACCGCCTGCCCAAAGCCTGGGCTGCTTCGACGTAAACCGGATCGTTCAACGTCACGTAAGCCTGCAGCGGCGTGTTCGTCGGCAGGCGACGGAATGTGCAGGTCTCCCGACTCGGCGCGTCAAAGGTTACCATGCTCGGGTATGGAATGGTGCGCCGCCAGACCGTGTAGAGACCGCGGCGATAACGGTCTTCGCCGGTGCTGGTGGGATAAGTCCGCATCCCGTCGAACGCCACGCGCCACAAGCCATCCGGCTGCGGCGGATACACACTCGGCCCGCCGACTTTATGGCTAAGCAGTCCGCTGAGTGCCAGTGCCTGATCGCGGATTGTTTCCGCGTCCAACCGGCGGCGCGGCGCGCGAGAGAGCAATCGGTTGCGAGGGTCCTTTTGCAATAGCTCCGGCGAAACGCGCGACGTTTGCTGATAGGTCGCGCTCATTACGATCGTCTTCAAAAAGCGTTTCACGTTCCAGCCGTTGTCCGGCAATTCCATAGCGAGCCAATCAAGCAATTCAGGATGGCTCGGCAACGAACCTTGCGTGCCGAAATCCTCCTCCGTCTCCACCAATCCCATTCCAAACATCTGCGCCCAGAGGCGGTTCGCTGTGACCCGCGCCGTCAGCGGATTCTCGAGACTCATCAGCCATTTCGCGACGCCGAGCCGATTGGCGGGCGCGTCAGCGGGCCACGCGTGGAAAGCCGACGGAATTGCCGCGGACACCGTATCACCGGGATCGAGGAAATTGCCTTTGTTCAACAGATGCGTGACGCGTCTCTTGTCGCCCGCGAACTCGCGCATGATTGGCAATTGCAGCGGCTTGATCACATCGAGTTCCTTTTGCACCGGTGCGATCTGGCGACGAATCGCCGCCGTTGCCATCGCGTATTGCTGATACCATTTCAGCAGTTCGTTCTCTTGGTCAGCCGATCTTTGGTCCGCCGCAGTTGCCAAAACCAAACTTACGCTCGCTGGCGGTGCGACCGATGGCAACGCCGATTCGGTCAGCGCCAAACGAAACCGTCCGATGGTATGCTGCCCGCCGAAATTCTGAATGAGCTTGAGAGTTACTTCACCGGCTGGAAGCGGCTCTGAGAACTCGAAGATGGCCGTTTGCGGTTTGCCCTGACCACCGCCGATGCCCCAGCCCTCTTTCGTTTCTGCATGACCGCCCGCCAACGCCGCCACGTCGTGATCCTTTTGGCTCAAAGTCGCGGTGGCCCGCTTCAAACTCATTACTCGTTCATCCGGTTTCAGAGCGATGCTCGGCTTCGGCGCGGCGGCAACCTGAGTTGTCCAGACGGCTTTCCTTCCAGAGTCGAGGGCGAGCACACGAAAGTCCCCCAACCGTCCGCCGACATCGCCATCGGTGCGGTTCCAAACCACGAGCGAATCCAGGTTCTTTTCCTCGCCGAGGTCCACTTCCCACCACGGATCTTTCTCCTGCTTTGTGTGCGTCGTGGACTTCACCTCAAAATCGCCATTCGTGTTCCCGTCAATCGCCCGCTCTGCCGACGCTTCGTAATCAATACTCGATTGAGTCGCCTTTCCCTTCGTCGCCACGTTTTCACCGCCGCTGATTACCTGCACCTCGGCGAGTGACAACATGCGGTTCTTCCCGGGAAGCTCGATGCGAACGAACCGCGCCCGCTTGGGTTCATTGGGTTCGGGCTTCACGGAAATCGCCAGTTCATTCAAAAGGAAATTGCCGCTGTCGCTGCGCCCCGGCCCGTGCGCCGGCAGGGAATCATCCGGCAAAACTTCGAGCCTGATCGCTGTCGCCTTGCCGAGGCGTGAGGCGAACCTCACGGTGTAGGTGTCCTTGTCCGGCGAATTCGTGCCCGCGAGCAACGAATGATCTCCCAGTTCTTTGAACGCCGTTCCTTTGGCTGATTCGAATTCGCGCAGCTCGACAACCTTCCAGATATTGGCCGACGCGTTCGCCTTCTCCCATTCCGCCAACTCGCTGTGCAAAGCCGGGTCGTCAATGGAAATCTTCTTTTCCAGCGCGGCGATTTCATTTTTAAGCTTCGCCATTTTGTCCCGTTGTTTGCTCGTCGGCAAAGGCATCGTGGGAGTTTCGTCTGGTTGGTCATTGTCCTCCGTCTGATTGAAGAACGCGTAAAACTGATAATATTCCGTGTGCGAAATCGGATCGAATTTGTGCGTGTGACACTGCGCGCAGCCCATCGTGAGGCCCATCCACGCCTGCGCGGTCACGTTGGCGCGGTCCTTCACGGCGGCGACACGCCACTCCTCGTCATCCGTGCCGCCTTCGACGTTCGTCATCGTATTGCGATGGAAGGCCGTTGCGACGAGTTGTTCCTCGGTCGGACGGTCCAGCAGATCACCCGCGAGTTGCTCGATTGTGAACTCGTCGAAGGGCATGTTGCGATTGAATGCGCTGATGACCCAATCGCGATACTGCCACGGGTTGTTCTTGCGCAGTGAGTCCTGGCCGTAGCCGTACGAATCGGCATAACGCGCGAGGTCGAGCCACATGCGCGCCCACTTCTCGCCGTACGCCGGAGACGCCAGCAATCGGTCCACAACTTTCTCGCAGGCGTCGGAGGATTTATCTTTGACGAACTCTTCGACTTCGGCCGGTGTCGGCGGGAGTCCGATTAAATCCAAAGAAAGCCGGCGAATGAGCGCATAACGATCCGCGGGCGGCGAGGGCTTCAGTTTGTTCTCCTCAAGCTTGGCCAAAACGAAATGGTCAATGCCGTTCTTCGGCCATGACCGTTGCTTGATTTTCGGAAGTGCCGGACGCGTCGGCTTCGTGAACGACCAATGACCAGCGTAAGGCGCGCCTTGCTGCACCCATTTCTTTAACAACTCAATTTCCTGCGGCGTCAGCGCATGGCCGGCTTTAGGCGGCGGCATGATTTCCTCCAGATCGTTGCTCGTGATCCGGCGGATCATCTCGCTATTTTTCAAATCGCCCGGCTTGATCGGAAATAGTCCCTCGCGCTCCTTCGTGGCTTGCTCGCGAATGTCGAGGCGCAGCTTGGCCTTGCGGGATTTGTCGTCCGGACCGTGGCAGGCAAAACACTTTGCGGAAATGACTGGGCGAACTTGCGAACTGAAATCAACATTATCTTTCGACGCCGCCGCGCCAGGCAGCGAGCTTCCCAGCGCAAAAACGAACCCAACAGACAGCAGTCTGCCGAGTTCCCCGCTCCATGGCCGCATGTAACTCATCTTTTCAGAAAGGATGCTTTGGCACGAGTTTACAACGAGGTGCAAAAAAGAAAATGCAAATCGTGCTGACCTTATCGGCGCTCGGATTAAGGGCTGCAGACAACCTCCGCGCTACTTTTCGGTTAACAACGCCTCCGCATGCTTCCTCGCCGCATCGCTTTGGCCGCCGAGCATTCGGGTCAACTCGCTGACCCGATCCTGTTTGCCGAGCAGTGCGATCTCCGAAATTGTGCGCCCGGCCTTCGTTTGCTTGGTCACGACATAATGCGCGGACGCGGGCGCGGCCACTTGCGGGAGGTGCGTGATGCAGAGCACCTGACGTTTCGCGGCGATCTGGCGCATCTTTTCACCCACGGCGTTGGCGGTTTCGCCGCCGATGTTCGCGTCCACTTCGTCGAAAATGAGAACCGGGATTTCGTCCTCGGCGGCCAGCACCGTCTTAAGCGCCAACATTACGCGGGCCATTTCGCCGGAAGAGGCGATGGCGCGGAGAGGTCGTGCGGGTTCGCCGGGATTCGGAGCGAATTGGAATTCGATTGTGTCGAGGCCCATGGATGAAAGGCGGCTGCCCCTCACCCCGGCCCCATTCCCATTGAAATAAGGATTTCATGTTTAGAACACGAGTTTTCGGACGCGGCGCTGGTAATGGTAGGAACGGGACGGCGAGAATGTCCGGCGGGCCACCCCGCGTTTTGGGCGCACGCTTACCGGGTTGGCTTGAAACCACGCCGTCAACTCGGTCAACACTTCCGCGGCCGGTCGCCGGTGGGTCAGCAGTTCAATCAGCCGGTACTTGAGCGCATGCAAACTCACCGCGCGATTCACCTGCGCCGGCTGCTGCCGCCCGGCGGTGCGCGCGGCCAACTGCGCCTGCGCCACTCCCACCACCACGCTCTCGACATTGCCCAACAAAACCGTCGCGGCAAAATCCTGCGCCACTGCCGCCACGGTCTGGCCACTGCAATGTTCCAAGTCCAGGCGGCCTTTCAAGCGACCGTAATACGTCTCGTGGCCCCAGCGCTGCCAATACACCGGACCGAACGCTTCGGTGGGATAAGCGCCTTCGTCCAAGAGCGAGGTGGCCAGCACTTCCAACTCACCGCTGGACAGACGCACCGTTACCAGCCGGACGGTCAGTGTCAGCGGCCAGCCACGCGCCCGGCACTCGGCGCGGACTGCCTTGGGAGCGTTCAAGGTCACCGCCACGCTCAGGTCCGTCTGGTTGCGGGCAAAGAACTCCTGCACCGCCGCGAAGCTCCCGCGCGAAGCCCGGCTCACGAACTGCGCCCCCGCCGCCCGCACCGCCACCAGCCACCGATAACCGGTGTAGCCACGGTCGTTGAGCACCACATCGCCCGGCTGCACGCTGGCCAGATGCGCGTGCGCCAGTTCGGTTTCCGCCACCGTCGAGGCGACCAGCCGCGCGTCCAATCCCACTTGATTGAGCACATCGTAGAGCACCGACACGCGGCCCTGCGGATAGCATTCCAACGGCCCGTGATGATTGGCGCACTGCACCCAGCCAAAGGCCTGGCCCACGGCCGCGTGGCTGGGCAGTCGCACCAACGAACTGTCCACGCTCAAGAGCCGATGACCGCGCCAACGCTGCACCAACCCCTGGTGGGCCGCGCCGTACACCGTCTGGAGCACCGTCTGGTTGAGTTCGCCAAACGCACTGGCGCACAGTTTGGCCCGGGCGTGGGTCAGCGCGCCGGCGCTCAAGGACGGGGGCGCCACCCCCGCGCGCAACTGCCAGAAGAACTCCTGCGCGTGGGCCTGCAGCGACTTCAAACTTTTCTGGAGCAGCAAGAGCATGAGCACGGGAAAGGTCAACACGCACTCCCGGGTGAAATCCGTGCCCCGGCGCCGATGCCGGCCGCAGAACCCGGGGGCGAGGAGGGTCTGCCGAAGTTGTTCGATGAGCGCCAGTGCCCGTTGTTGGAGAGCCAGATCATTTCGCATCCCCAGTGTACAAGCAGAATGTATTTACTTTGTACATTCAAAAACATCACATCGTCCTCCAGTTTCAATGGGCGTGCACCCCGGCCCTCTCCCCCAAGAGAGGGACTCACATTCGCACGATCCAATTTTTGCGAAAGCGCGTCCGGCGGGCACTGGCTGACTACATTTCGAGAGACGGAGAACGGTTCTCCCTCTCCCCGGGGAGAGGGCCGGGGTGGGGCCGGCGTGAGGGCGAGCGTTCCACATTCCAGCTTCGGCCCTTTGCATTTTCAGCCGGTCATTCTCCGCAAAGTCTGGAGCCATTCGCAACGCCC
>CAZNOE010000164.1:1334-10009 GCA_964574525.1 uncultured Bifidobacteriaceae bacterium | reverse complement strand
CGTCGGCGTCGATCATCGGGGAAGGGGAATTACCCATCGCATCGAAATCGGAGATGTTGAGGTCCTTGCGCAGTCCGTCCACTACCTTCTGGGCGTCGCGGACTTTCTGTTCTTGTTCCTCAAACTGTTCCTTAAGGATCTTGATACCACCCTCCGCCAACTCACGGCCCTCTTTCAAACGGGTGGTCTTATAGACTTCCGCAATTTTGTTCGCGAGCATGGCCGCCTCGTTGGGGTCTTCGCTGTAGACGCTAATCGCGATCAGGCTGGTGTTGCGGACGGGCCGCAGATCCATGCGGCCTTTAAGAAACGTGATTGCCTCTGAGGTCTTTAGCCTTTCACCGCCCGCGTACTTTTTACCCCAAGCGGTGTTTAAATCCAACTGCTCGACAACCGGGCGGAGGATCACTTCGGACTGAATCACCTCAAATTCAGTCTGAATGAAATAGGGGTCGTAATTGCCGACATAATTGGGCTTGGTAAATCCTTCAATGTCGGAGGAGTCACGCTCGATCTTGATCCGTACCGTGCTTGAAAATGATTCAGGCAGGATGAACGTCACGAGCGTCGCGGTAAGAACCACCAGAAAAAAAACCGCGAGGATGACAGTCTTCCGGATGCGGATGATACGCCAATAATCCAGGAAGTGGAGTCTGGCTTCCTGCGGAGGTTGCGCCTTTAAAGGATCCATAAGTCAAAAAAAGAGGGGCCAGTTCATACAGCCCAGGCCCCGTGCAAAGAGTATCTGTTAATAGGCCGCAGTCACGCCGATGTAAGCACGATTTCGCGTGAAACTGCGACCCCCGAGATCAGAATCGAGCCTATCATAGTTGTAGCCCACGTGCGCCGAGAGGTGCGGGTTGAAACGATATTCGAAATTGAGGCCCACCAGATAGAACATGTCTGCCTGGCCGTCAAAAACTGTGCCCCCGTTGAACTCCGAATTTTGGAATGTCCCCATCAATGAACCATACAGCTTCGGCATGATACGGTGTCTGATTGAACCATAAGCGGTGGTTGACGATGTGTCGTGAACGAAGTCGCCAAGAGGCTGGACACCGCTTGGCCCGACAACGTCGGAAGCGCTTCGCTGATGCACGATCCCGACTTCGACGGAACTTTCCACCATATACAAGTATCTCAAGCTGGCCTGAGCGTAAGGTGACCAGTCGTTCTTGAACGTGGAATCGTTGTAGAAATCAATGTATTGCCCGCCGAGCTTCACCGAACCTGACAAATCGGGCGTGAAGCTGTGTTCGACGCCGGCATACAGGTAGTGAGACCGGCTGTTTCGGATTTTGCTGGTCGGGTTGCCCGGCGCTCCCAGAACAGCCCCTTGGATCTCCTCATCGCCCAAATAATCCGTTTGTGAGAACTGATACCCAAAGATGCCCGTCGTTTGCGGGAGGAAATGCCAGCGACTGTCAATGTGTATCGAATGCTCCATGCGATCCAAAAGGCCCGAGTAGCTTGGCGCGATAACGCCGCCGATGACGGTTGCCCCACTGTTGTCGTAGTCATACCAGCTATTGCCGTAGCCAACTTCGAAACCCAACAGGGGAGTCACTTCGGCATTGAACACGATCGAGCCATAATTCCGCATGTTGTCCCCAGAGATACGCTGGAACGTCGTGTAGGTGTTGCCGGCCCGTAGAACGTCCGGCTCCTGGCCAATTACAAACGAGTCCCTGACACCCAACTGGAACCGCGGGCTGAACGCGTGCGAAAGTCCGGCGTTGAAGGTATGCGTGTGATCCCACTTATCGCTGCTGCCGGCGGGCCGATGGTCGTAGTACTTGCCGGAATACGTATAGCCCGCGCTGGCCGAAGTTTGTTCTCCGGCAATGCCCACGTTCACCGATGGGCTTATCTCATATCCCCATGCTTTTTGCTTGTTGTTGTGTGTCGTGTTGATGTTGTCATCGTAAAACCCGCGAAGCGTTGCGGAAACGCTCCAAGGTTTGGACATCTGCATGGACGAGAGGTTGGCGGTGTCAGCGGCTTGGAGTCCTGAAGCTCCCAAAGCGACCAATCCCACGGAGGCAGCAATTCTTTTCATAGGCTTGTTGGTTATCGCGAACCGCAAAGACGCTTCGCACTCACACGTTTACTTGAATTTGGCAAACCGTGTCAAACAAATGTTGTTCTTTTTTTTGGGTTTGTTGGGGTAAAAAAACACAGAATCAACCAGTTATCAGGAGACTCGGGTACACTTCGAATCGCTCAAGCCAAGCCCGCCCACAACGCCGCTGCCAACCCGGCATGTGCTCGCTGAACACAGTAGGCACGCCGGCAACGTGTGGGAAAACGGTCATTCGGGAATACGACAACACATGCAACCGATCTGTTCAAGCGCAAGCAAATTTCTTTGAGAAATCTTTTCTGGTCGGCCTCCCCCGCCGTCAACGCCAGGAAAATGTCTTCGAGCCGTCCTGAGTCGCCAGTCAACTGACGGAGCTCGTCCCGTGTGCCAACGGCTGCGAACCTGCCTCCCTGAATGATGCCGATGCGATCATCAATTTCTTCAGCGACACTCAATTGGTGGGTGGATACGAGTACTGTCATCCCCGCCTTGGACCGTTCCTTGAGAATGTCTTTCACCACGCGGGCGTGCTGCGGTCCAAGCCCACCGTTGGCTCGTCAATTACGAAGACATCCGGCTCGTGCAGCAGGGCGGAGACGACGGCTCCGCCGACGCGTGAATGAGGCGATCAGAATAAAAGCGATGCGCGCGAACATGCGAAGCCGCTCACGGCGGGGGAACGTTCAACGTCTGGCCGACTTGCAGGCGCTTGGGATTCAAACCGGGATTGACCGCCATCAGGGCCTCCAGCTTGACGCCATATTTCCGCGCAATGGACGAAGGTGATTCTCCTGACTGGACCTTGTGCGTTCGAGCGGCGACGGCAGGGCCTGGGGCGGCGGTGATCTGCTGACTGTCATTCCGCGGCCCGGGTGTGGGGCTTGCCGCTTTTTGCGCCACGCGTGCGCCGGATGTCAGGTTGGGATTTGGGGCTCTGTTCGTGGCCTGTGCGGCGTATCGGGCGCGGCACTCTTCCAACTCCTCGTGTAATCGCCGGTTTTGATCCGCCAATTGTTCCATTTCGCGCTGGATGCCAGGCGTGGAAGGCATGGGCAACACCGACTTGGCTAACTCCTGTTTCAGCCCAAGTAGCCTCTGCCGGACCGTCCCGGCATTCTCAGCAGCGGGGCGCAATTTCAAGTACTGCTCGTAGTGATAAATCGCCGCCGCCGGGTCCGGGTCCTTTTCTTCGTACAACCAGCCCAACTCGAAGTGAGCCTTTGCAGAATTCGGGTTGACCTCCAACGCCTTGGTGAACGCCTCAATCGCCCCCTTGAAGTCCATCTGATTCACGCGGCTGCGACCCGCCAGAAAGTGCGGCTCCTTTTCCTCGTCCTGGTCCCGCTGTCCCGGCGGAAGGCAGCCGCACAACAGCGCGCCGCACATTGCAGTCAACATCAGAAACTTGAATCGGGTCAGCGACACCATGACGAGAAACTAAACGAACCCACCGCGACGCGCAATCGCATGTTCGGTCGCGTATATTGTTTGGGCGGCACGTTGCAACAACCGGATGCTCCCCTATTCCTGGCGCCGACGCTGAAGTTCTTTCAATCCTTCCTCCGCTTCAGTTCGGGGCAGATTGGCTGCGTTCAATGCGGCATCGCTTTGCGCCAGCAGGCGTTGATAGAACGCGACGCCGAACTTTACGAGCGCATCGTCGTGGGGGTCGGCGTCGAGCAGCGCGAAGAGCGCGTCCTCGGCTTTGGCAAATTCGCCGATGCGCTCGTAATGATGCATCAGCAACGCCTGAGTTCGCCCGGGCAAAGGCGTGGGCTGTAAAACGGTGACGAGCATTTCAATCTTCGGCACGAATTCGGGACATTCAAAAACTTCGCCGCGCGCCAGAGTATCGAGGAGCAAGTGCAGGGCTTTGAGGTAGCATTGGCGGCCTGCTTCCAGCCGATTCTCTGCCGCCGCCACATCGCCCGCCTCTTTGAGCAGCGTGACCAACATCAGCGTTTTATCGCGCAGCAAATGCGTCGGTCCGTCCTGCATCAGTCGGGCGAGCAGTTCGGTTTCGGATAGGCGCTCGACTTGAGAGCCATCGCCGATGAGCCGCTTGAATTCTGCCTCAAGGCTCCGGGCTGCCTCCGTCCACTGCTCGCCCTGCTTGAGCGAGCTGATGCGGGCGAGCGCCGCGACGAACTCCTCAATCATCCGCAGGATGTAATCGCGCCGAATCATGCCATTGACTCACACGACCGTCAGTGGCCCATCGAAGATCGTCAGACTGATGACTTCGGTCCGGGCAACATGCGGGCCATGCCGGATGCCTTTGGGCGCATGGAAAAGCGTGCCCGGTGTGTAAGTCACGCCGGATTCCTCCCATTCACCGGAAAGCACATAAGCCCACTCATTGGCGTCCGGATGTGTATGCGCCGGAATCGTGTTACCGGACTTGAATTTGCGGAGAACAACCACCCCTCCGGTCTTTTGATCCTTGTGCAAGACCATCAGTTCGACGCCTTCATAAGGCCCAGCCTGCCAGGTTTTGTCTTTGCTCAATGCGACGTAGGGAAACATCTGTTCATCGAAGCGTATTGCGGCCGATTTGCAAGCGCGGAGCGAAGGCTAAAATCCTGGAGCTTCAAAGAAAGCCCGGCGAGCCAGGGGACAGCAGATGGGCCATTGTGAGAATCGCGCGGGAAGATAAGGAGGTCATATCCGGCCCCGCCTGTCCCGCTGCTGCCCTGGAAGGCGCTGGACGGTACGCCTCGCCTATTTGCTTTGAGCGCGCACCGCTCAACGTGAGGCTCGCAGGGCGACAAGGAGCTGGACCTTCGCGAGTGCTTATCGGTTCAATGCGGTAGCCGCAGCCAGAGAAACAATAGCGCGCTCGCAAAATCCTGCGGCCGTTCGGACATCCAACGCGTGACTTCGGCAGGCGAGAACCAACCACCACGTTCGATTTCCTCTGTGTTCAACTCGAACGGTCCGTCGCTCCGGCAGTGATACACCCATACGAATTCCTGGTCTGTCTCTTCGCAAGCAGCGACCTTGAACAACCGTTCCAGCGGTTGGGTAACCACCAAACCAATCTCCTCGCCCAATTCACGCACCGCACAGGTATCGTAATCTTCGCCCAAATCCACGTGACCCGACGCCGACGAATCCCACAAACCCGGCTGGCGGTCCCTCTTCATCGAGCGTTTCTGGAGAAAAACTTCGCCCTGCGAATTGAACACCAGCACGTGCGTCGCGCGATGTTTCAACCCGAGCCGATGCACCTCGCTGCGCGGCTGGCGATCAATCACCTCATCGCGCTCATTCACGACATCGAAGATTTCTTCATTCATATAAACCTGACGCGATTACGCTGCCGTTGGAAAATGCGCCTGCATCTTCGCGCGCAGAACTTCGATGAGTTCCGGATCCATCAACTCGTAATCGTCGGCGATGAACAAACACAAGCAGGGTTTGCCAGCCAATGCCACGGGAAACTTCTGCCGCAGGCGCTCTTTGTGACGCTTTTCCATCACGACGATGACGTCAGCCCACCCGAGATGACCGGCAGTGACCTTGATGCGGGCGCCCTCGGCAGTCCCGGCAGAACGGACCTGCCAACCCGGCACCTTCGAGAAAACCATTTCTGCCGTCACACTGCGCCGCCGATTGCGGCTGCAGACGAAGAGGATTTTGGTGCGAACGTTCACGGGCGGCTGAAGTTTCCGTGTCATGGGCGCAAGGCACGCGCCAGTTCGATGAACTGTCCGAGACCGATCGCCTCCGCCCGTATCTGTGGCGAAAGATTTAACCGCTCAAAGGCGTCCGGCAGCCGTTCCTCCGGCCAATCGTTCTTCAGCAGTTTCATCATCATCTTCCGGCGCTGCGAAAAGCCGCGCTTCACGATTTTTACGAATGCCTCGCGATGCTCGTCGCCCAAAAGCGCCTTTGCTCGCCGCACCAAAACCACGCAAGCCGAGTCCACGTCCGGCGACGGGAAAAAGCAGCTCGCCGGAATCTTGAACCAGTCGCGCGGTTCGTAGTCGAGTTGGATGAGCAACGTAAGCACGCCATAATCTTCTTCGCTGGGTTTGGCCATCAGGCGGCGCGCTACTTCCAGTTGCAGCGTGGCCACCATTCGTTGCGGCCGGCCGTGTGCCTGCGCCAGTTCGACGAGGATCGGCGACGCGACCGAGTAAGGCAGATTCGCCACCAGTTTCCAATCGCTCCAGTCGCGCGATTCTCGACGCAGAAACTCCAGCGCATCGTCGTGCAACAACCGTAGGACAGGCGTCGCGCCTGTCTCTAACTTTTCTGAAGATGGAGACAGGCGCGACGCCTGTCCTACATTGAATCGTTTCTGCAAAAACTCCACGAGCCTTGCATCCTTCTCAATCGCGAGCACCTCGCCCGCGCGCTCGACGAGCATTTCCGTTAGTGGCCCCAGTCCCGGGCCGATTTCCAGAATCTTGTCTTTCTGGGTCACTTCCGCCACCTCGACGATCCGCCGCAGTTGATTGCCGTCGTGCAGAAAATTCTGCCCGAGGGATTTCGAGAGCTGAATTCCCCGCGCCTCCAGCACTTCGCGCATTTCAGAAAGTTTCATGCGCGGCTCTCTGGAGTGCGGCGACTTGTCGCCGCTTTTTCGCGGCGTGACTTGTCACGCCGCCGCCGGCGACGAGTCGCCGACGGTGAAAGCGGTGACAAGTCACCGCACTCCAAAGCGCTGCGGAGCGCGCCCACCGTCTTCATCAGTTGCGCCTCGGTGATCGTCAACGGCGGCGTGAAGCTGATCACGTTGCCGTGCTCGCCTTCGGGCAGGAGGATGAAGCCGCGATGCAACATTTCTTTGATGACACGCAACACGAGTTCGGTTGCCGGCGTGCCGTCCGGCTTGCGCAACTCCAAACCGATCATTAAGCCAGATCCGCGCGTGACGATCTGAAATGTGCGATGTGAGATCTCAGATTGCAGGCGTTTGAGCAGACCCTTGCCGAGTTTCGCACTGCGCTGGCAAAGTTTATAGAGCCTGATTTCGGCAATTTGCGCCAGCGCCATCGCGCAGCCAACCGGGTGGCCGAGAAATGTGCTGGTGTGAATCGCCTCGCCACGCGACTCCGGCCATGCGTTGTCCATCACATCCCCGCGCCCGACGCATGCCGACAACGGGAAACCGCCGGTCAATGCTTTGCCCAGGCAAATAATATCCGGCACGGCGCCGCTATGTTCGCACGCGAACCATTTTCCGGTGCGGCCAAAGCCGGTGTAAATCTCGTCCAGGATCAGCAGCGCGCCATGCTCGTCGCACAGGCGGCGCAGCAGCGGGAGAAGCTCCGGCGGCGGAATCCGGCAGCCAGCGCGGCCCTGAATCGGTTCGACGAGGATCGCGCCGATTCGTTCGCGGCGGAACAGGGAGCCAATTCGGTCTTCGACCTTCCGGAGGGACGAGTTACACGAGTCCCAATTCTTACCGCGACTTGAAGAGTCAGGGACTCGTGTAACTCGTCCCTCCGGGATCGTTGGGAACGGCACAAAATATCCGAACTCGCGAAGCTGTGAGCAAAACGGCCCGCGGAAATGTTCACGATGCGTGGCGTTGAGCGCGCCGTAGCCCAATCCGTGATACGCGCCCTCGAACGCGATAATGCCGCGTTTGCCCGTGGCGAGTATCGCGGTCTTGAGCGCGGCTTCGACCGCCTCGAAGCCGGAGTTGCAGAAAATCGTTTTGCCGGAAGGACGAGTTATACGAGTCCCTCGCTTCGTTCTGCTCCGGGATAGCAAGGACTCGTGTAACTCGTCCCTCCGAATGGCTCCACTCCACCGCTCAAATGTAATTCGGCTCAACTCCCGTGCGAGTTGCGCCTTCAGCGCATGCGGATGCACATCGCCCATCGCGTGCAGGAGCTTCGCCATTTGCCGCTGGCCGGCGCGGACGACGCGCGGATTCGCGTGGCCCGCCGCTGCCACGCCAAACGCCGCCGTCAGGTCGAGATATTTTTTCCCTTCCGCGTCCCAGACGTGAACACCCTTCGCTCGCTCCCACACGATGGGCCACGAACCGTCCGGCTCGATGAACGTCACGTTGCGCGATTCGTAGGCGCGCAACAGCGTAAGAGTCTCGGAGGTTTTGTTCCTCACAAAGCATTGGCAGCGTCTGCCATCTTCCATTTTCTATCTTCCATCCTCAAACCCCCCTCTGCTCCGGTGGCCAGATGATCTTGTGCAACTGCGCTTGAAACCGCACTGGCAGCGCATCGGCGATGATCCGCTCGGCCAGTTCACGCCGCGAAATCGGCGTCTGGCCGGCGGGAACTTTTTTTAGCGACTTGTCCTGCTGCTCCGGCGCGAGCGGATGCACCCACGACATGAGCAACGGACAAACGCTGTCAAGCTTGTGCGTGGCAATCTGTTCCTTCGCCCACTCGTAATCCTCGACCGTGCCGATGACGAACTTGATTTCGTCGGTTGCTCTCAGGTGCGCGAGATTCTCCCAGCGATTGCGCGCGACCTCGCCGCTGCTGGGACACTTCAAATCCATGATGCGGCGCACGCGCGGGTCAACCTGCGAGATGTCCAGCGCTCCGCTGGTTTCGACCAGCACGGTGAAGCCTTCGTTGCAAAGCTGCTTCATGAGCGGGAGCGAGTT
>CAZNOE010000164.1:0-1234 GCA_964574525.1 uncultured Bifidobacteriaceae bacterium | reverse complement strand
CGCACGTCCGCCAACACCATCTTCGTTCCCTCCGTGAACGCATACGCCGTGTCGCAATAGGAGCAGCGCAGGTTGCACGCGGTCAGGCGCACGAAGATGCACGGCAGGCCGGCAAACGTGCTTTCGCCCTGCAAGCTCAGATAGATTTCGTTGACGGCCAGCGTTTCGGACATCGCACCGAGTGTAGCGGCGCCCACGAATCAAGCAAAGGTGCGAAATGGAGCGGGGTTGCGCTCGCGGTTCACTTTCCATTCGGAACCACTGGCGTGGCTGGCTTCGCCGGTCCTTGCGGAGAAGTGGAGCCGCGGCGCAGAACCTCCTCCGGATCCCAACGGACCTCGCGCGCCGGTGCGCCTGACCCGCTTGCCAACAACCCGTCCAGGGCCGCGAGTGTAATGGCTACGCAACCTCGCGCGCTGGGATGTAGCCTATCGTTTTGTAGAAAGGCGCGCGTCGCGCCCTCGCGCCACGTGTGACCGCGAATCGTGAGCGCTTGATTGGCCGCCGCCGTGCGCATGAAATCGGACAAGCGCACGATGACCACCTGCTTGCGGCCCGCGGCCCACTCTTTCAGCCGGCGATTGGCGGCCGCCATGGCTTGCGCGGTCGGAATCTGATCGGGGCGGAGCATGCCGTTGGCCGCGGCGGAGGCGTCCGGGATGTCACCGAGAATGAGCGGACACTTGATGCCCTCGAGCAACTTCAAGCCCTTCTCAAATCGCCGCAACCGCTCTTCATCAGTGCGGCCTTCGCCGTAACAGAACCAGAAGAGGAAATCGAGACCGATGACAAGCGTCGGCTGAACTGCGATGGCTTGTTCGATCTGCTGGCGACCCAGTTCTTCGGGCTGCAGGAAGAAGATCGAACTGCCCAGGTTTTGCACCGGTTCATGCGGCACCGACACCGCGGCATCCACGTACCGGCTGAGGCGATACTGGGAAGTTTTCGGTCCTCCGAACGGCTCGGACTCGGTAAAACCCGCGGACACACTTGCGCCCACCATCACGATTCGCCCCCACAAAGACTTCGTCGCGTTGGTTCGTGCCGGGGCGGAAGAACCGGCGGCGGGCTTCGGCTGTTCCTGCGCCCGACTCGTCACAGCAGCCGTCCAACTGAGCACCACCAGCGGAATCAAAAGCCAACGAAACGCCGAAGGCAGTTGGCCCCAGTGCGAACTGGCTTGTTGATTATTTCGGAACGGAGAAATGAACATTCGGATTTTCGACCGGAACTC
>CAZNOE010000163.1:0-10041 GCA_964574525.1 uncultured Bifidobacteriaceae bacterium | reverse complement strand
CAGGAAATCCTCACCGACCCGTCTTACAAAGGGCAGATTGTCACCATGACGTATCCGCTCATCGGCAATTACGGCGTCAACGAAGTGGACGTCGAATCGTGGCGGCCGCACGTGGCGGGCTTCGTGATCCGGGAGTTGTCGCCCGTCGTCAGCAACTGGCGCGCGGAGTCTTCGCTGGCGGAATATCTCGATCGTCATGGCATTCCCGGCATTCAAGGCGTGGACACCCGCGCCCTGACGAAGAAGCTGCGCGTGCGCGGCGCGCTCAATGGATTCATTTCCACCGAGGGTGTCGCCGAGCCGGAAGCGATTCAACGCGCGAAACAATGGCCGGGACTCATCGGAGTGGATTACGTCAAGGACGTGACGCACAAAGAGGCGTTCCGCTGGGACGAGAAAGACGAGCAGAGCGCGAGTTTCAAACTGGCGAGGGGCAACGAACGGGCCGATGCCCGCCAACAGCGCGATCCCTTGCCGCCGTCCGACATCCCCATTGTGGCGTACGATTTCGGAATGAAATACAACATCCTCCGCCGTTTGCGGCAGCACGGCTTTCAAACGCAAGTCGTGCCGGCCATGACGCCCGCGGCTGAGGCCCTAAAGTACAAGCCGGCCGGAATCTTTCTCTCCAATGGTCCGGGCGATCCGGCCGCGCTCGATTACGCCGTGCGTGCGGTCGGGGATCTGGTCAAGACCGGCGTTCCTATTTTCGGAATCTGTCTCGGTCACCAGATTCTGGGTCAGGCACTCGGTGGCAAGACGTTCAAATTGAAGTTCGGCCATCGCGGCGCCAATCAGCCGGTGAAGGATATTGAATCAGGTCGCGTGGAAATCACGTCGCAGAATCATGGCTTTGCCGTGGATGCGAAGACGCTTCCGCCGGAAGTCGTGGTGGATCGGATCAATCTGAACGATCAAACAGTCGAGGGTTTCCGGCACAAGACGAAGCCAATTTTCTGCGTGCAGTATCATCCGGAAGCGTCGCCGGGCCCACACGACTCGACGCCGCTGTTTGCGAAGTTTCGGAAGTTGATTGAACGAAAGGCGTGAAGCGTGATACGTAAAGCGTGAAAGCGGGTCAGCCGGTCTGATCTGCGGATCACGATCGCGGGCAGGTTTGACGTTCCATGTTTCCACGTTTGCGTTTGACTTGAAACCCGTGCTGAAGATAATTCCATTCGCGCAAGTCAATTATGGCCAAACTCGTAATCCTTAGCGAAGGAATGACCGGACGGTCGCACGAGCTGAAAGTGGACAAGACCACCATCGGCCGGGTAGAGGACAACACATTTCAAATCCCTGAACCTTCGGTTTCGAGCCATCATTGCGAAGTCCTGTTGCGCGGTAATGAAGTGGTGGTACGCGATCTCAATTCGACCAACGGCAGCTTCATCAACGGCGAAAAGATCACCGAAAAAGTCCTGAAGCCCGGGCAGACCCTGCGTTTGGGACAGATTGAAATTCGTCTGGAAACTGACGCACCGCCGGGACAATCCAAGAAGCCGGTTGATTCCACAATGGTGGTTCCGCGCGGTGTGAGCCTGAACCAGCTCGAACAAGGTTCGCGCGTTGCGTTCGATACCGCCGGCAAAGGCTTCTCGAAGAAGGACAACAAGGCCAACAAGATTTTCTGGATCGTGGCCATCGGAGCGGGAGTGGTGATTGCGGTGCTGCTGATCTACGCGTTCGCGACGGCGAAATGACCTTGTGTCCGGAAGCGCACGGCGGCAAGTAGCGCGGAACGCTCGCCGCAGGTCACGCACTACATTTTCCCCGCTCACTTCTCCCGCAACCACTTTGCCACGTCCGCCGCGGCGTAAGTGATGATGATGTCCGCACCCGCTCGTCGCATTGCGAGCAGGCTTTCCATCGTCACCGCGCGCTCATCAATCCAACCCTGGGCCGCGGCGGCTTTCACCATTGAGTATTCCGCGCTCACGGCGTAAGCCGCGGTCGGGTAGCCGAACTCGGTTTTAACACGATGCAGGATGTCGAGATAGGCGAGCGCCGGCTTGACCATCACGATGTCCGCGCCTTCCTGAATGTCGAGCGCGACTTCGCGCAACGCTTCGTTCGCATTGCCGGCGTCCATCTGATAGCTGCGGCGATCACCAAACCTCGGCGTGGACTCCGCCGCCTCGCGAAAGGGTCCGTAAAATGCCGAGGCGAACTTCGCGGCGTAGGACATGATCGGTGTTTCCGTGAAACCGCGCCGGTCAAGTTCCTCGCGGATCGCGCGGACCCGGCCGTCCATCATGTCGCTCGGCGCGACGATGTCCGCGCCCGCCTCCGCGTGGCTGGTCGCGGTGCGAGCCAGCAGTTTTAACGTCGGGTCGTTCAAGATGCGCGCGCCGTCCCGCTTCGCGGGATCGCTTTGCACGATCCCGCAATGGCCGTGGGACATGTATTCGCAGAGACACACGTCGGTGATGACGAGCAACTGCGGCAGTTCCCTTTTCAGCAGCCGCACCGCCTGTTGCACGATGCCGTTGCGCGCATAAGCGCCGGAGGCACGATTGTCCTTCTTGTCCGGAATTCCAAAGAGCAGGACCGCCGGAACTTCCAGCGCATGAGCGCGCGCGGCCTCTCGCACCATTTCGTCCGGGGAAAGTTGAAACACGCCGGGCATGGCATTGATGGGGCGGCGCACGCGGCGGCCGTTGCGCACGAAGAGCGGCAGGACCAATTGCGCCGTGCTCAGTCGCGTTTCACTGACCAGTCGCCGCAACGCGGCGGACTGCCTCAATCGTCGCGGACGCACAGCCGGGAATTGTCCCACGGGATGCAAATTCATGGAAGCATCATAGGGCGACGAGGCGCGTTTGTCAGTATTCAGTATTCAGTATTCAGTAAATCAGTAACCCCTCGTTCTTGACCGAACACCGAACACTGAACACTGAATACTGAATACTGAATACTGAATACTGGTCACTTCTCTCCTCTACTCGACGCTTTGCTTCGCGCGCGAAAGAGTTACAGTGTTTCCATGAAACGAGTCGGCGTAATCCTCGTCGTCGTGGTTCTTCTCGCGGTCAGCGTTGGCCTGGGCTTGTGGTTGTGGTCTTCAGTGCCGCGGTGGATTGGACTGGTTTCGGTCACCCGAACCTACAACACCTCCACGGTGCTGAGGCAGGTGCAGACGCTTTCCCAACTGGTCACGGTGAAATACGTCATGGAGAAGGTGGTCGTGCTCGAAGACGTGAAGTGGTTTGGCGAAAACCGGGTCTTGATGGTTGCCCATGGCATTGTCAAAGCCGGTGTCGATTTCAGTCAACTCAAGCCGGAGGACGTCCGGGTTTCCGGCACAAATGTCACGATTCGTTTGCCGCCAGCGCAAATCACGGACACCTATCTGGATGATCGCCAAACCCGTGTGATCGAGCGCACCACGGGTTTGCTGCGCACATTCGACAAAGACTTGGAGCAAACCGCGCGTCAACGGGCGGTGGCGGACATCCGGCTGGCCGCGCGGCAGGCAGGGATTTTGAAGGACGCCGAGGAACGGGCGCGGGCACAAGTCAAAAACCTCTTCCAACAAGTGGGTCTTGAGGTGGAGTTTCTTCCGCGGTAATGCCGGACAAGCGCCTGCAGCGGTGGCTCGAAGGGCAAGGCACCGTCTCGATTTGAGCCAACGGGTGTCGAAAGTGAACCAGCGCAACGGAGCCGGCCTTTCAGGAGACGGGAGCGGGATCAGCGGAGGCCCATTGTAGTCGCCGATTCGTCCACTTGGATGTGGTTGATCTTGATCGGCAATGGCGTACTGGCGTTGTCTTTGATGTCAGTCATCACCGCGAGGCGACGCTTCGGGCTTTGCACCTGAGCGGCGCGCTCACGCATTTGCATCAAGCAAAGCGTAGGCTGACGGAGCACAGGCCGGCGGTTCGTAATCAGAGCGTGACCGCGAACTTCCTGCAGCAACCTCATCAATTTTATTTTCATCGCCATATACTCTCAGTCCTGCACCGATGACGCAGGAGGTGTGCCAGCGCCTGAGCCGCGCGGAGCGGCGTGCAGGAAAACTCGCGGCGACTTCCGCCAAATCCCGCTTGGCAGTGCCGGTGGGTTTTGTTTAGCTGGCCGCGCCGAATGCGAATCCTGCCCGCCATCCTCATTGCGCTCGCCGCTTTTTCATTCGCATTTCCTTTCACCACCGAAGCCCAGGAGCGGCCCGCCATAGAAATTGAATCACTGAATCCCGGAGAGGGAGGTGTGTTCTACGATCCCGATAAAGGCCTGGCAATCGCAACAAATGGCGTCATCGTCAAATACGGTGACGTGGTCCTCACGGCGGACAGCGCGACTGTGAATGACCATACCGGCGAGGCGGTGGCCGATGGCCGGGTGCGCATCCAGCAGGGCGATCAGCTTTGGGCCGGCGATCACATCAGCTACAATTTCCTGACGCGGCAGATGGAGTCGGAGCAATTCCGCACCGGCAAGTCGCCTGTGTTCGCGGCGGGCGAAAAACTGACCGGCGATGTGACCAACGACGTTTACCGGGCGCGGAACGCGTACGTCACGACCGACGATGTTTCCGAGCCGGCAGTGAAAGTACGCGCCAGTTCCATCACGATTTACCCGGGCAAATCAGTTCACGCCCGTAATGGCGTGCTGTATGTGGGTGGTGTGCCGGTGTTCTACTTCCCGTATTACTCGCGAAACATTGGCCCGCGGGCGAACAACTTCAACTTCGTCCCTGGCTACCGCACTCGCTTCGGGCCGTACTTGCTCAGCAGCTACCGCTGGTTCTTGAACGAGGAAGTGGACGGCGAACTGCATCTCGACTATCGCATGAAGCGCGGCGTTGGTGGCGGGCCGGACCTCAATCTGCACATGGGCCGTTGGGGCGAGACATCGCTGAAATATTATTACCTGCGCGATCAGGACCCGACCGCCGAGGCCAACGGTTTATCCATTCCGGAGAACCGCCAGCGATTTAATTTCGCTTACAATGCCACACCGTACACCAACCTGAACATCAAATCACAGGTCCGCTACCAGAGCGACCCACTGCTGCTGCACGACTTCTTTGAAAGTGAATACCGCCAGAACCCGCAACCCAACACGTTCGTCGAGATCAACAAGCTCTGGGACAATTTCAGCCTCGATGCGTACGTGCAACCGCGCATCAACGACTTCTTTGAAACCGTCGAGCGCCTGCCGGACATCAAACTGACGAGCTTTCGCCAGCAGTTGGGGAAGTCGCCGATCTACTACGAAAGCGAAAGCTCCGCGGGTTATTACCGCCGCCTCTTCGCGGAAATAACCAACAGCCTGCCCGGGACGAATAATTTTTCCGCCGCGCGCGCCGACACGTATCACCAATTGACGCTGCCGCACACCTTCTTCGGCTGGCTTAACGTGGCGCCGCGCGTGGGCGGGCGGTTTACGTATTACAGCGAGGCCAAAGGTCCTGGCGGCACGAACAACGAAGCGTATCGCGGCGTGTTCAACACCGGCCTGGAAGCGACGTTCAAAGCCTCGCGCGTCTGGCCGGCCGCGACGAACCGGGTGCTGCAAGTTGACGGCTTGCGGCACATCGTGGAGCCGTCAGTCAACTACGTGTGGGTGCCCGCGCCGAACGGCCGCCCGCCCGAGCTGCCGCAATTCGATTACGAGCTGCCCAGCCTGCGCCTGCTCCCGATCGAGTATCCCGACTACAACTCGATTGATTCCATTGACAGCCAGAACGTGCTGCGCTTCGGACTGCGAAACCGGTTGCAAACGAAACGCGAGGGCAAGATCGAAAACCTGGTGTATTGGGACCTCTACACCGACTGGCGGCTGCGGCCCCGCGCCGGCCAGTCAACGTTTGCCGACCTTTTTTCCGATCTCATCTTCCGGCCCCGCTCGTGGCTCACGCTCGATTCGCAGATCCGCTTCGATATCAACGGCACCGAGTTCCGCTTCGCTTCTCATAACCTGACGTTGCAGCCCTGCAACTGGTGGAACTGGAGCATCGGCCACTGGTATGTGCGCGAAGATCTTTCCGGAAGTCCCGACGCTTTGGGCCCGGGCAACAACCTGATCAGCGGCATCATGTATTTCCGGTTGAACGAGAACTGGGCGCTTCGGACGGCGCATTACTTCGAGGCCCAGACCGGCCAGATGCAGCAACAGGATTACACCGTCTATCGCGACTTTCGCAGTTGGACAGCGGGGCTGACCTGCCGTTTCCGCAACAACGGCGCTGGCTCCGACGATTTTACCGTCGCCTTCACCTTCTCGCTCAAGGCCGCCCCGAAATTCGGCGTCGGCGGCGATGCCGTGCGTCCTTCGCAGTTGTTGGGATATTAGCCGTCTTCACCCGCGCTGAGCCTGAGCGGGCGATGGAGAATTTTTTACCGTCTTTCGGTTGTCATCGCCGCAGACGATGGAATTGAAAAGAACGCCGGCTGCGCGCGCGCCTCGGCGCGCCGATGGCCATCACCGCCATGGCCACAAACTGGCGCGCATTCTTTACGCGATGCTCAGCCGCACCCAAGGCTATGATCCCCAACAGTTGCAGCACCAGCAGCAGCGCCTGGTCTGCAATCTCAAAAAACGCGCCCAGACTTTCGGCTTCCAATTGGTTCCCGCTGCGCTACCTTCCAGCTAGTTTCTGAATGGGCGGCATTACACGCATCGCCATTCGCACACATAACAAAGACACCGTGAAACCAATCATCCATCAGCTTCGGAGCACCGCCTTGCCGGCAGTGGTTGTGGCCTTGAGTTTGGGCTTCCCGGACTCGGTGGAGGCCGCGATTATTTTCTTCACCGACCGGGTTGCCTGGGCGAGCGCAGCGGGGCCCCTCTCGTTCGCGGAAAACTTCTCGGGGTTCCCTGTAGACACCCCGTTCCAAACCTCCTCTGTCGCTCTGAACGGGATGGCCATTCAGCAAGAGGGGACCGAACGGATGGCTTATAACGAAGTCGATGTGCTACCGCATCAACTCACCCCCAACAGCGGGAGCAACTTGGCGCTGCTCCTCACGAACTTTCCCGAGGAGGACAGCTACGGGATCCAGGTTCGCATTATCTTCACTGGCCTGAACAGGGCGTTCGGGTTCGACAGTTGGAGCGGGTACGACGGCGAAGGGGCGGTGCTCGATGTCTTCAGCGGCGCGACCTTGCTCGGCTCGCAAGCCCTGACAGGCGGGGACGGTGACTTCCTCGGCTATGTCCTTACAGGGGTGGATACAGCGACGGCGGTCCGCTTCCGTTCCGACCAACTTACTCCGGGGATGCTCGGCGAGCGCTTCTACATCGACAACCTCGCCGGAACTGTTGCGGTGCCTCGGCTGACCATGTCTCGGGTTGGCAACGCGCAGCTTCAAGTTTCGTGGCCGACGAACTTCACCGGCTACGTACTGGAGCGCGCCACCGGTTTACCCGCCACGACATGGACCGCCGTCACTAACAACGTGCTCATCACGGGCGATTCCTTTTTGGTCGCGAGCGACGCCAACGCTGTGCAGCAATTCTTTCGACTTCGCAAACCTTGAGCCTGTAATGACACAACAGCCGCCTAACTCGAGGATAGGCGAAAGTCACTAAAGCCCCAGATCACTTCCTTCGCCCACGGCAACATTGTTCCCGTTGTCCGCTCAACGCCTGAGCCGATGGAATTGAAAGCGCGCCGGACGCTGCGCCCCGGCATCCAGTTCCGCCGTAAGATAGCCACCATCCTTGAGCAGTTCGATGCCGGCGAGGGACGGACAGAGCCGCACCTGAAAATGCCGCCAAAGGCGCGCTTCATTCAAACCCGTGCTCATCCGCCGGATGGAATGGCCGAGAAAACGGATCACCGGCATGCCCGCCAGCAGTTTGCTTTTTCGCAGAAACAGGTTCGAATGCAAATGGCCGATGACGGTCTGCTCAACTTGCGACAGTTTGCTGCGCACGACATCATCGCGCCACAAAAACGGCAGCGCGGTCGGGTCGTGGCAGAAAAGCAGCACGCGTTGTTGCGGCTGAAGCGCGGCGAAGGCGGCGCGGATTTCCGAGAAGTGCTGCTCGCGGAGGGTTTTCCACTCACACCGTTCCTCCGGCAGCACGTCGGGCGCAAACACCGGCAGGGCGGCGAGCGAAGAGACGACGCCCAGCAGAACATAATTGCCGAGTTCGAGTTTCCAGAAAGGCCGCAAGCCGAGTTCGTCAATGGCCCGCCGCCAACTGTGCAGGCGCATGCCGCCGCGCGTGCCGAGCAAACGGAGCTTGCCCAGTTCGTGGTCGCCGAAACCCGCGATGAGTTTTTCTCCGAAGTCCCGCCGCAGTTTGCCGAGACATTCCCGGGCGCTCTGCATCACGGCTTCGTCGCTGACACCGATGCCGGCGGTGTTGCAGGCATAATCTCCGTTGGCAATGACGTAATCCACCGGTCCGGCCCTGGCGACTTCGGCCAGGAAACAGTCCAGTTGCCCGTTCTGGCGCAGCGGATAACGCAGCCAGATATGATGACGATAGAGTCGCACCGACCAGCGAAGGAGGGAATTGGGAATGTCGCGGTACTCGTAGTCGTCACCCGCTGCCTGTTCCGCGGCGCCGGCGTAGTGAATGTCGCTGAGGATGGCGAGAGCGAACTTGCGGCTCATCGCGCCCAGCCTAATGAGCGGCGGCGCCGGCGGGAAGCACAATGCTGAACGTGGTGCCCTTGTTTGGTTCGCTGTGCAGGCTGATGTCGCCGTGGTGCTCTTGCACAATTCGCTGCGCGATCGGCAGGCCCAGGCCGGTGCCGTGGTTCTTGGTCGTGAAAAACGGCTCGAACAGGTGGCTCATGTTTTCGGGCGGAATGCCGATGCCGGTGTCGGCGATCGTGATGCGCACCTGCGGACGGTGGGTCTCGGGCGGCGTGGCCTTCGCCGGAACGGTCCGGACAATTTCCGTGGCCACAGTGAGCGAGCCGTGCGTTCCCATCGCTTCCACCGCGTTCAGAAAAAGGTTCACGAAGGCCTGCTCCAGTTGATGATCGTCGCCCTTGATGGAATCGGGCGCGGCCCTGAACGAGCGGTTGAGCGAAATCAACTTCCCTGCCAGTTGGTGCTGCACCATGCGCAACGAGTGGTCGAGCACGTCGTGCAGGCGCACGGCGGCAAAGGTCGGCCGGGCCGGGCCGGCAAACTTGAGCATCTGGCTGACCATGGAATCAATCCGCCGCAGTTCGCGGCGGACGACTTCGGTCAATTCCGCGTCCCGGTTTTTTTCGAGGAGCAGATCAACAAACGTCTTTACGGCGACGAACGCGTTTTTGATCTCATGTCCCAGGCCGGCGGTAAGCGTGCCGATGCTGGCCAGCCGATCCAGCCGGCGCATGTTTTCTTCCAGCCGTCGGGCGACGCCGATGTCATTCAAAACGACGACCACATGCAGTGAATCTCCGTATGAGATTGGCACGGCGTTTACCTGAAGCTCGGTCGAGTCACTGCCGCTGGGCGGCACCGTCACGGTCCGTTCGATCACGGGCTTCTTTGTCGAGACGACTTCGCGGATGATTTTCTGAAGCGCCGCTGGCAGCAGTGAGACCGGGCCATTCGCGGTTTCGCGGTGTTTGAGGCGCAGGAGTCGCCTGGCATCGGCGGTGCAGGAAACGATCTTCTTGCGGTCGTCCGCGACAAGCACGCCGCAAGCAAGGCAATCGCAAAGGGCACTGGTGAGGCTCAAGGCCCCGCTGCCCCCGGCTTCATGGCTTTGGCTGCGAGCTGACATCGTTCAGAAAAGCTAACCGCCATCCGCCCATCGGCGGAAACGGACTAACAGTTGGCTGACAAATTTAAGGCAAGCGACTTTCTCAAACAGACGCAACACAAATCGGCGGTGTTCCCAAAGATCAAAAAGGGCGGAAATCATTCACAGGCGAACACCAGTTATTGATGAATTCGACCGCAGTGCATTGGTACGGGCCTCAGCCGTCACCTTGACATCACTTCGGTCATGCCGAACACTGCGCATCATTATGGCCGAGCCGAAAGAGAATCCGCTCATGGAGAAAATCGTGTCGCTGTGCAAGCGGCGCGGGTTCATTTACCAGTCCTCCGAGATTTACGGCGGCATCAACGGCTT
>CAZNOE010000162.1:2986-10098 GCA_964574525.1 uncultured Bifidobacteriaceae bacterium | reverse complement strand
CAGTTTGGTGGGGCGAGGCTACTGACGAGCCGGCTCGCGAGGACGCTCGCCCCACCGAAATAACAAAATGCACCCACTACCGAACCTTGACATTCACCCCGTTATCGGGCAGGATGCGTATCGTAGCACTAATTTTATGAATTCCAGGCGAGTTTTTTTGTTGTGTCTGCCAGTCATCGTAAGTTTGTCGTTCTCCCAGGTCCTCCGTGCCACCGATCCCCCGCCACCGGTCATCTCGGAGGTTAACTCCGCCGGCCCCCAAAAAAATCTCCGCGTCACACCGTATCCTACGGCGCAAGCTTATACGTTTTACAGCGTCACAGACCTCCGTTTGCCCTTTACGGTCAACACTAATTTCTTTCTTGCGCCCTACGTCACCGGTTACACGCCGATCACCTACAATTCGCCCACGGGCCAGGTAACGATCACCGTCACCAACTTCGCGTATGAATGGCGGCTCAGCAACGCCACGGCACCGGCAGAATTCTACCGCGTGGGCGTCACTCCGCTGAGCAGCAACGCTGTGCTGACGGCCACGCTGCTGAACCGGCTGGCTTACGGCCCCACTCCGGACGAATTGGAGCGCGTCACTGCCATGGGATCGCAAGCGTACATTGACGAACAATTGAACATGGACGGCATCCTGGAGACCAGCGACGGTTACACCGTCCAGATCACCAACTCCATTCCTTCCGATCCCACCACCAACTGGAACTTCATCTCCCTGACGGGGACGCTGAGCACGACGCTTTACATGTATATGACCCAACCGGGGAGCGTTGCCGTGGACGACGTGGAACTGCGCCCGTTGATTTATACGAACGGCGTATTCTCGGAAATCGGCACGAACCTGCTAGTGAACGGCAATTTCGAATCCGCGCTCACGCCGTCGTGGACGATCAACGGTGCTGCCAGCGCTTCGAGTATCGCTACTGAGGCCGCACATTCCGGTGCGGGTGGTCTCCGATTCGCCTCCAGCGCCGCCGGCAACACGTCGGTCAACAAACTCCAGCAGACGATTTCCACCACGCTCGCGAGCACTAATCGCGTGGTGCTCAGTTTCTGGTATCGGCCCAACACCAATTCCAGCAAGCTCACCCTACGCTTGGGGAGCGGGAGCGGGCTGATCAGCTCAGCTGGCGGGTTGCCCGGGACGCCGACGTGGGTTTACGCGAAAGCGACGGGCACGGCCACCGCGACGCCGCAACTCTACATTTATCTCTCAGGGGCGGGAGATTGTTACGTGGACGACCTCAAGCTCGTGGCCGGCACGGTGCCCGAGGCCGGCGCGAACCTGGTTCAGAACGGCGATTTCGAGTCCGCGCTGACTGGGCCGTGGACGAAGACAACAGATTTCACGAACTCCGCGATCAGTTCGTCGGTGGCGCATTCCGGCAGCGGCAGCTTGCATCTGGTCGCCACGGCCGCTGGCGGCGGCAGCGGCGACTCGGTGTATCAGGTAATCCCGAGTTTGGTCAACGGACAGACTTACACGATCAGTTATTGGTACAAGCCGTCATCGCCAGACCGCGCATTGACAGTGCGACTCAGCGGCAGCCTGCTGGTCAGCACACCGGACACGGACACGGGCGGACTGTACCGGCGACTCCAAACCTTCACCCAAAACGGCATCGGCGATTATCGCGCATGGTACTGCCTGCACGCCGTCAATTCGCCGCGCCAGCTTTTTGAGGTGCTGTCGCAATTCTGGGAGAACCATTTCGTCACGCAATATTCCAAGAGCCAGACATACTTCACGGATACTCAGGGTTACGACGGCACGACTGCCAGCCGGTTGGCGACGGATTGGGAGTTCCGGGAAATGAACAAATGGCGCAACGCGATGCTGAATCCGAATTGCACCTTTTACGATCTGCTGAAAATCCACGTCGAAAGCCCGGCCGAGATCGTCTATCTCGACTCGGTCAACAGCCGTGGCGACGCCAACAGCATCGCCAACGAGAATTACGCGCGCGAATTGCTGGAACTGTTCACCATGGGCGTGGACAATGGTTACGATCAGAATGACATCGTGCTCATGTCGCGCGCGTGGACCGGTTGGACAGTCCAACTCGTGGACGCGGTGAACGCCAACAACCCGTTTGCGCCCGCCTCAATCACTTATTCCCCGGGGACCAACAGTACGGCCAAGATAAACACGGTCGGGGTCTGGGCGTTCAACTTCAATGCCAGCCGACATGGCACGAATCGGGGCGCAATTTTCGGCGGCAAGACGGTGCCAGCCCGCTTCGGCCCGCCGTGGGCCGGCCGGCCGTACCAGATCGTCATTCCCGCTCGCACCACCGGCAACACCAACGGCATCCAGGACGGCTACGATGTCATCACGAATCTGGCGTATTCGCCGTTCACCGCGGAGTTCATCAGCGTCAAGCTTTGCCGCTTGTTTGTGCATGACGATTTCCCGAACCCGAACACCACTGATCCCACTTCGAGCGGGTACACGTTCTACGACTACACGAACCCCAATCGCTCGGCAGAAGCCGAACTCGTGCACCAGTGCATGTTGGCATGGGAAAACAGCACGCCGAAGGGAAACATCCGCGCGGTGCTCAATACGATCTTCAGTTCCGATCTGTTCCGCACCCACGCTGCGAACGCGCAAAAAGTCAAAACGCCACTGGAGTTCGTGGCGAGCAGCGTCCGCGCCCTGCGTTCGATGAATGCCAACGGCACGGCGACGGCCAGCACCGATGGTTTCTCGTTCAGCACGCGTCTGAGCAACATGGGGCTGATGAACCTCTTCGACCGTGCGGAGCCGGACGGCTATCCGGAAGTCGGCCCCAGTTGGATCAGCGCCGGCACACTGGTAGAGCGCATCCGTTACATCCAAGCGCTCTGCAACTCGGGCACCGGCGACGACGCGGGCAACCATGTCTGCGATCCGGTGGGGTTGCTCAAGAAAAAGGTTCCCGCCGGAAGCTGGGACAATGCCGGAGCCGTCGCGGATTATTTCCTGAGCATCCTTTATCCCGGCGAGGGCGCGGGGAACCTTTCGCTCTATCGCACCGCTGCCATCAACTTCCTCAACACCGCCGACAGCGGCACAACGTCATCGCCGTTCAACACCCTGGGCAACACGACCACCAATTACGATACCCGCCTGCGCGGCATGGTGGCGATGCTGATGACTTTCCCTCGTTTCCAGGAGCAATAATTTATGAAGCACTTCCATATCCTCAATCGCCGCGCGTTTCTGAGCCAGTCGTTCAAGACCAGCATGGCGGTCGCGCTGTCCACGCTGGTGGACATCCCGTTCGTGATGAAACGCGCGCTGGCCGAAGGCAGCATCGGCTTGAACGGCAAAAAAATTCTTTTCATCTGGCTGCGCGGAGCCAACGACGGATTGAACTCGGTGATTCCGGTCGAGGATCCCACCTACTATTCCATCCGCCAGCAGATCGCCATTTCGAAAGAGACATCGGCTAACTACTACGCTGCGACGACCGGCGGCTGTTTCGACGCCACACAGTATTCCGATGCCGCGCAAACCCCTCGCACCTCGACGGACGATACCTACATTTACAACAAGGCCATCCGGCTGAGTAACGGCTTTGCCGCGCTCCATCCTTCCCTCAAGTTCCTGGCCCCGGTTTATAATGCCGGCGATCTCGCGCTTATCCATCGCGTGGCGTATCCCAAGCAGTCCCGCTCCCATTTCGATTCGCAGAATTATTGGGAAAACGGCAATCCGAACAACAACCTCTCCAAGGACGGCATTTTTTATCGCACCATCATGGAATCTGGGCTGGCCAACACGGCGCCGCTTACGGGCATTTCCATTCAGTCGGCGCTGCCGCTCATCTTGCGCGGCTCGGATGCGGCGATGACGAACCTCACCAGTCCGACGCGCTACGATTTGCTCGGCGTGCCCACGCCCGCAGGCGACAACAAGGCCTACGCCGCCATTGGCGCCGCCAACTACTATCCCTTCCCCGCCAAGCGCAGCCGCGAACTGCTCGACTTGCAGTACCAGAACATGTCCAACACGCTGCGGATCTTCGCGAACATTGATTTCTCAGAAACGGGCAACACCTTCGTTGACACTGCGAACACGGACGGCGACGCACCTTACTATTTGTTCCCGACCAGCAACGCGAAGAATGGCGGCTACGCTCTGCACGCCAACAACGCGAACAAATACGTCGTGCCCACCAGCTCTTACGGCTTCTTCGGCAATCTGAAGGCCGCCGCGATGATCCTCAACAAGACCGACGCCATAATCGCCGGCACCGAACTCGGCGGCTTCGATACCCACCAGACCCAGGGCGGCGCGGCCGGCGCGCACTCCAATCTCCAGCGCATCATCGGTTGGTCCATGTTTGCGCTGCGAAAATATTTCCAGACTTACGCGGACAAGGCCACGTGGGACAATACGATCGTCATCACGTTGTCGGAGTTTGGCCGCACCTCTGTGGAGAATTCCGACGACGGCACGGACCACGCCGAAGCCGGCGTCATGTTCGTGGCGGGCGGCGGCGTCAAAGGCTACGGCCAGGGCAACACCCACGGAGTTTTCGGCTGCAGCACCGCCGAGCCGATTGCTTGGAAGCCCTACCCGCGCACGCTGCAAGCTTCCACCTGCGGCACAATGTTTGCCGCAGGATTTCCCGAGAGCGCTACGACGGTGAACCCGGTGACGGCCGGCTACCTCCGCCGTTCCTGCGATTTCCGCTCCGTCCTGGGTGAAGCCATCCGCGACCATCTCGGCGCGACCCAAAATCAATTGAACAGAATCATCCCGGGCTATGCAAACGCGGGCGAGGGCCTGCTCTCCGGCGGAGTCTCCAGCGTGGATGGCGTCCAGATTCGCGGCGAAGTCGGCATACTCTGATTGTTGCCTGTGCGCACGCGGGCCATGCGTAGGGAATCGACCTCGTCGAGCGACTCGGCGAAAGGATCTCTGTTCCTGGTGCTCGGCTTCTGCGCCCTTCGCGCGGGGGCAGTTTCCCTGACGTTGATTCCTTCCGCTGACACGTCGCTGATCGAAATCGCCCCCACGAACAACAACGGCGGCCAGGCCTGGCTGTTGTCGGGTAAAATTCAAAATGACGTCTATCGCGTCCGCGCTCTCATGAAGTTCGACTTCAGCGCGCTCCCGACCAACGCCACCGTTCTCGCGGCTGCGGTAACGCTCGAAGTGACGCGTCAGCCGGGCGACGGCCTCGCCAGTGCCCCGTTCGGCCTCTACCGCGTGCTGCGGCCTTGGGGTGAAGGCGATAAAGTGGCTACCACCGTCCCCGGTCAAGGCATGCCGGCCACACCCGGTGAAGCCACCTGGCTTTGCAGTTTTTTCCCGACGAATGAATGGTCCGCTCCCGGTGGGGCCTCGGGCATAGACTTCGCCGATGTCGAAAGCTCGTTCCAATTCATTTATGGCACCGGTCAATCACCCTATCGGTTCGAATCTACGCCCGAGTTGGTCGCCGACGTGCAGAGTTGGGTGAACAATTCTAAATCCAATTACGGCTGGATGCTGCTCTGTGACGACGAAGCCACGCCCTTCACCGCCCGCCGCTTCGGCTCGCGCGAAGACCCCAACGCGCCGCCCCTGCTTGAAATCGAATACCTCGTGCCGCCACGCATCGCATCCACTCAACGCGCCGGCAACCAGCTTCAATTCAACTTCACTACCTGGCCCGGCCAAAGTTACGCCGTGGAATTTCGCGATTCATTCTCGACCGGCGCGTGGCAGACCCTCACCAATCTCGGACTCGCCACCAACGCGACGCCGGTCTTGATCACGGACATTGTTATCGGCCCGCAGCGTTTCTATCGCGTCGTCAGTTTTTAAGCGGGCGCCGGATTTTCACCGGGACGCATGCCGGCCACTTCTGCTTGTCATTGGTGCCGATTTTCTCCTGAATCTCCGGAATGAAATATTTCTCCGCTGCAAGATCGTCAAGGTCGGGGCTTGTCTTTCTGCTGGTGAACGGCCTCGCCGTGGCCACGGCATCCGGCCAGGCCAATTGGCCGCACTGGCGCGGACCGCAGGATAACGGCAGCACCGAGACGGGAAGCTATCCGGTGAAATGGGACGCGGAAAAGGTCCTCTGGAAAGCGCCGTTGCCGGGCAAGGGTTGCTCCACACCCATCGTCTGGAACGAGCGCATTTATCTCACCACACCCTCGAACGGCTTGGACACGGTGCTCGCGTTTGATTGGTTGGGGAAGCCCCTTTGGCGGACGACGTTTGGACGCGAGAACGCGGGCAAACATCGCAACGGCTCGGGCAGCAACGCGTCACCCGCCACGGATGGCAACGGCGTGTTTGTTTATTTCAAGAGCGGCACGCTGGCGGCGGTGGAGTTCGACGGCAAAGTGCGTTGGCAGACGAACCTTGTGGAGCGCTTCGGGCCGGTCACGTTGTATTGGGACCACGGCTCATCGCCGGTGTTGACGGAAAAATACGTCATCATGGCGCGGATGCATCATGGCGAGTCCTGGCTGGCGGCGTTTGACAAGACGACGGGCGAAATGCGCTGGAAGGTCGCGCGCAATTTCGAAACGCCCGTCGAAGGAGACCACTCGTATGCAACTCCGCTGGTCATTCAGCATCGCGGCAAAGAATCGCTGCTCGTTTGGGGAGGAGAACACGTAAGTCTGCACGACACCGCAGACGGCAAAGGCCTTTGGGCCTGCGGAGATTTCAATCCGGAAATGATGAGGAACTGGCCGACGGTGGCCTCGCCGGTGGTCGTCGGCGATATGGCGGTCGTTCCCTATGGCCGCGCGGATCGCGGTCAGCCTCGCCTCCACGGCATCAAGCTCGGCGGCAGCGGGGCCTCCGCCACCGGTGGCCAGCGCATCTGGCGGCGGGAAGACGCGGGAACGTTCGTGCCAACACTCGTCGCGTACCAAGGCCGCGTCTATACCGTGCGCGACCGCGGCGAAGTCGAATGCCTGGACCCGGTCACGGGCAAGACCGTGTGGAGCGACGCCTTTCCGAAAGCGAGCGCAAATTTCTACGCCTCGCCGGTGATCGCCGCTGGCAAACTTTACGCCGCGCGCGAGGACGGCGTGGTGTTCGTCGCCAGCGTCGAGAACAAATTCGAACTGCTTGCCGAAAACCAAATGGGTGAGCGCGTGGTGGC
>CAZNOE010000162.1:0-2886 GCA_964574525.1 uncultured Bifidobacteriaceae bacterium | reverse complement strand
CCGCTTCGTTCGTCGTCCGCTGAGTTTCCTGCCAGCAGCAAAAACGCACGCGGCGCAATCAGCTCGAGCACTTCGTGATTTTCCCGCCGGAAGTTGGGTTGATCAATCTGCTTCCCCAGATACCACGCGTCGTTCCAATTGCTGAAACGCAAACCAATGCCGCCTTCGCTCGACACGCCGGCTTTGTAGCGCTCGTCGAAAGCCATCGCGTAGAGCACTTCTTTTCCGCCGAGCGAGTGGCCGAGGCAACCGATGCGCTTCCGGTCCACGTTCGGCAGCGATTCCAGAAAATCCACCGCGCGAATCGCGTCCCACACCATGCGCGTCATGCCCGTCCACTTCGGATGCTGCGCCAGCACGCGCAGCGCGTTCCCCTTCCAATCCGCGCCTTCGGTGTTGATGTAATTGCGCGGACACCACACGACGTAGCTGCGCTGGACAAGTTGAACGCCCTGCCATTTTTCTTCCGGATATTCCGGGTCCAGACCCGCCACGCCTTTGGCCTGCGACGGTGTCGTGGGATGAAACACGACCACAGCGGGTAATTTGCCCTTCGCGCTCTTTGGCAGGAGCAAGTAGCCATCCATGAACAAACCGTCCTCCACCTGATACTGCAAATGTTGCCGTGTGAAACCGTCCAAGTGTTCCGTGTTCAGTATTTCAGTTTTCAGTGGCGGCTTGCGGGTCGGTAGGTCACCCAAAATGCCGAGCCATTCCTTTTTCAACACTTCGCGCTGCTTCAGCCACTCACGTTTTGTTGTGATGGTCCTGCCTTGCCCGTCAATCAGAAGTGGCGAAAGTTGCGGGGGAACTTTCCGCAGGGTGGATTGTGCGCTGGCGAAACTGGCGGCTCCCAAAGCGACTAAAGGAATAATCAGCCACTGCCATAAACGGACCCACCCCTGACGCCTCCCAGGAAGGGAACTGCCGGACATCGCGCGACGTTCTATTCCCCTCTTGGGAGGGGTCAGGGGTGAGTTCATGAGCACGAATCGCGGTCGCGTATCAGTGATGCCTCTCCTCATGTGTAGCGATTCCATTCTCGTGAGCCACGTTTCGGTACCTTGAAAAGTTTCTCCAACGTTTCGAGTACAAATCTCGGCACTGTTGGTTCGTTGGAAGCCCGCGGACCGGCTACGTTCAAGACCCGGACGTTGTGTTGCCGGACGAACTCCCGCAATAGTTCCGCCGCATTCTGCGTGTCCCGCTGTTGCGACAGATGCAAGCACGGCTTCCCGTGGCGCCTGGCCAGTTCTCCTGTCCGCTTCGAGCCGCCGGTCAATTCAGGCGCAATGCTGAAAATCACCGTGCCGTCGGAGTCGCGCACATTCCACTCCGTCCGCTGCGGATACTCCGTGTCCGGAGTTTCCCTCAGCGCGTAATGAGTTTCCAGCGCACCGTCCTCGGCCAGCCGACCGCGCGGACACCAGCCGCCGTGCGGAATGCCGTGCGCAAGGGCAAAATCCAGCGCCGCGCGGTCCGCGCCGGTCTGCCCGCCGGAGACAAGCTTCTCCACCGGCATTCGGGAGCGCACCGCCGCCGATGCGGGACGCGGCTGAATGGGCTTGCGTTTGCCATCCATGCGCCAAGACTAATCCACCGAACAAAACATGGCGAACGATTTGCAAGCTACTGCCGCGTCGCTGGGCCTGGAGAAATTCCGGCGGCACATCTTCCTGTGCGCCGACCAGACCAAACCGCAATGCTGTTCCAAGGAACAAGGGCTGGCGTCGTGGGAATACCTGAAGCAGCGCTTGAAGGAGTTGGGATTGGTTGGACCCGAACCGCTGGTCTATCGCACGAAGGCGAATTGCTTGCGCGTCTGCACCGGCGGGCCCATTGCCGTCGTGTATCCGGAAGGTGTTTGGTATCACTCCTGCACGCCGGAAGTCTTGGAGCGAATCATTCAGGAACATCTAATCCGCGGCGGGGTCGTAACCGAGTTCGCATTCGCACGGAACCCGAACTTCGCCAACCGAACGTAGGTGCCGCCTAACGAAGCGGATCCAAGTCATGCAGCGGTTTTATCTCATGCTCGCCGATGCGATCCTGATCACGCACGCGCTCATTGTGTTGTTCAACCTGGCGAGCCTGCCATTGATCTGGCTTGGCCGTTTTCTCCACTGGCGCTTCGTTCGCAACTTCTATTTTCGCACCGTGCATTTGCTGCTCATCGGCTACATCGCGCTGCAATCAATGGTCGGACAAGCCTGCCCGCTGACCGATTGGGAAAATCAACTGCGGATCAAGGCTGGGGGCGAAACCTACGCGGGAAGCTTCATTGCCCATTGGGTGCAACGGCTTCTGTTCTACGAAGCCGAAGCGTGGGTCTTCACCGTGGCGTATGCGCTTTTCTTTGTGCTGGTGCTGGCGACGCAATTCTGTGTCAAGCCAGACCCGCCGCGTTGGTGGCGAGCCTCTCGCGAATGAAAGGCGAGCCGAGCGATCCCTGATGGACGCCGCCGTCCCATTACGCGCTGAGGAGCCTGCCCACCTTCGCCGCGAACACAAAGTCACTTTCCGTCAGCCCGTCAATCTTGTGCGTCCAGACGGTCAGTTTCACTTTGCCCCACGCGATGTAAATATCGGGGTGATGCCCCTGCTCTTCGGCCAGTTCGCCAACTTTGTTGGTGAAGTCGAGTGCCTCGCGAAAATCTTTGAACTTGAATCCCCTTTCGAGGTGATGTCCGCGGATGACCTTCCAACCGCCGCCTAACCGCGAGGAATATTTCTTTAACGCCGCGCCTTTTAACGCCGGCACGCCGCCTTTGCACGGAACACATTCTTATCGCGGGAGGACTTCCGGCCATTCCGTCTCCAACCATCGGCGTGACGATCCCGCGTGTGCGGGACTGCCAGCGGATTGGCGCCCGCCCCGACCGGCTT
>CAZNOE010000161.1:0-10112 GCA_964574525.1 uncultured Bifidobacteriaceae bacterium | reverse complement strand
CGGTCATGCGACAGGTGTTCATCGCGCGCAACGCGAAGCTCACTGACGATCTGGCTTTCGAGCGCAAGCTTTACGTGATTCGCAAGCGCGCGGAGAACGCCATCCGCTATTCCGGCAAGGTCGCGGGCGGCGAGTTCTTCTACCTGGCGAGCCTGTCGTTCAAGACGGTCGTGTACAAAGGCATGCTGACCACTGCGCAACTGGGCGAGTATTACCCCGACCTGTCCCACCCGGCAATGCAGTCGGCGCTGGCGCTGGTTCATTCGCGATTCAGCACGAACACGTTTCCGAGTTGGAATCGCGCGCATCCTTACCGCTACCTGGCGCACAACGGCGAAATCAACACGTTGCGCGGCAACGTCAACTGGATGAAGGCGCGCGAGGCGATGTTCGCGAGCGATCTGTTCGGCGACGACATTAAAAAAATCCTGCCGGTCGTCAACACCGACGGCAGCGACTCGGCGATGTTCGACAATTGCCTCGAGCTGATGGTCCTCGCCGGCCGGTCGCTGCCGCACGCTGTCATGATGATGATCCCCGAGCCGTGGACGAAGCACGAGTCCATGAGCGACGAAAAAAAAGCGTTCTATGAGTATCACTCGTGCCTGATGGAACCGTGGGACGGGCCGGCTTCCATTGCCTTCACCGACGGCAAAAAAATTGGCGCGGTGCTCGATCGCAACGGGCTGCGTCCATCGCGGTATTACGTCACGAAGGATGATTTGGTCATCATGGCCAGCGAAGTCGGTGTGCTGGACGTGCCGCCGGAGCGTGTGTTGCAGAAGGGCCGCCTGCAGCCGGGCCGCATGTTTCTTGTGGACACCGAGGAGGGCCGCATCGTCGCGGACGAGGAAATCAAACAGACGATTGCCACGGAGCAACCATATCGCGTGTGGTTGAACGAGAACCTGATCAAGCTCGCCGACGTGCCTGACCCGGGCGTTGTGCCCGAGCCGGACCACGAAACGGTGCTCCAGCGCCAGCTTGCGTTTGGCTACACCTTCGAGGATTTGCGCATGTTGATGCTGCCGATGGCACGTGACGGGAACGAAGCCGTCGGCTCGATGGGCACCGACACGCCGCTGGCCGTGCTCTCGAACAAGCCGCATCTGCTGTTCAACTATTTCAAGCAACTCTTCGCGCAGGTCACCAACCCGCCGATTGATTGCATCCGCGAGGAAATCATCACGTCCACCGAGACGGCCATCGGGTCGGAGCGCAATTTGTTGGAGCCTTCGCCGGAGAATTGCCGGCTCATCGAACTCAAATCGCCGATCCTCACCAACGAGGAATTCGCGAAGCTCAAGCACATTGATCTGCCGGGCTTCAAGTCCGCCACGGTGCCGATTCTCTTCAAAGTCGCCGACGGTCCCGCGGGCCTGGCGAAGGCGATGGACGAGTTATGCTCCAAAGTCAGCCAGGCGATCAACGACGGCAACAACGTCGTGGTCCTGTCCGACCGCGGTGTAAACAAGGAATGGGCGCCGATTCCATCGCTGCTCGCAACGGCGGGCGTGCATCACCATCTGATTCGCGAAGGCACTCGCACGAGTGTGGGCCTGGTGCTTGAATCCGCCGAGCCGCGCGAGGTGCATCACTTTTCACTGCTCATCGGTTACGGCTGCGGCGCGGTTAATCCGTATCTGGCGATTGAGACCCTCGACGACATGATCCGTCAGGGGCTGTTAACGGGCATGGACCACAAGACGGCTTGCAAAAGTTATCTCAAGGCCGCGATGAAGGGCGTGGTCAAGGTCATCTCGAAGATGGGGATCTCGACGATTCAAAGTTACTGGGGTGCGCAAATCTTCGAAGCCGTCGGCCTCAAGCAGCCGGTCATTGACAAGTATTTCACCTGGACGTCCACGCGGATCGAAGGTGTAGGGTTGGACGTGATCGCGCAGGAAGTTCTGCAGCGTCATCAGCGCGGGTTCCCGGATCGCTCGGTCAACGGCCACACGCTCGATGTCGGCGGCCAATACCAGTGGCGCGACGACGGCGAGTACCACCTGTTCAATCCGCAGACGATTCACAAGCTCCAGCACGCCGTGCGCACCAGCAGCTACAAGACTTTCAAGGAGTATTCGAAGCTGGTGGACGAACAGCTCAGGAATTTTTGCACATTGCGCGGCATGCTCGACTTCAAGAAGACCAAGCCCATCCCCATCGAAGAAGTCGAGTCGGTCGAGAGCATCATGAAGCGGTTCAAGTCCGGCGCGATGAGCTACGGTTCGATCAGCAAGGAGGCGCATGAGACGATGGCGATTGCGATGAACCGCATCGGCGGCAAGAGCAACACCGGCGAAGGCGGCGAAGACCCGGAACGCTATGCCTGGACCAACGAGAAAGGCGACTCGAAGAACAGCGCCATCAAGCAGGTTGCTTCCGGCCGTTTTGGCGTGACGAGCGAATATCTAGTCAAGGCGAAGGAGCTTCAGATCAAAATGGCCCAGGGTGCGAAACCGGGCGAAGGCGGCCAGTTGCCGGGCCAGAAAGTTTATCCGTGGATCGCCAAGGTGCGCTACGCGACGCCCGGCGTGGGATTGATTTCACCCCCGCCGCACCACGACATTTACTCGATTGAAGACCTCGCCGAGTTGATCCACGACCTGAAGAACGCGAACCATCACGCGCGGATCAGCGTGAAGCTCGTGGCCGAGGTCGGCGTCGGAACCGTCGCGGCGGGCGTGGCCAAGGCGCATGCGGACGTGGTGCTCATCAGCGGTTACGACGGCGGCACCGGCGCGTCGCCGCAAACCGGCATCAAGCACGCGGGCATCCCGTGGGAACTGGGCCTGGCGGAGACGCACCAGACACTCGTGCTGAACAATCTCCGCTCGCGCATCATTGTCGAGACCGATGGCCAGTTAAAAACCGGGCGCGATGTCGTCATCGCCGCGCTGCTCGGCGCTGAGGAATTTGGTTTTGCCACCGCGCCGCTCGTGGCGATGGGCTGCATCATGATGCGCGTCTGCCATTTGAATACCTGTCCGGTTGGCGTGGCCACGCAGGACCCGGAATTGCGGAAACGTTTCGGCGGCCAGGCCGAGGATGTCGTGAATTTCATGCGCTTCATCGCTGAGGAAGTGCGCGAGGTGATGGCGCAACTGGGTTTCCGCCAAATGAACAAGATGATTGGCCGCACCGACCGGCTTGAAGTGAAGAAAGCCGTGGACCATTGGAAGGCGAAGGGCCTCGACTTCACCAAAATTCTTTACCAGCCCGAAGTCCCAACGGAGGTGGGCCGCTTTTGCACGATGGCGCAGGACCACGGACTGGACAAAGCGCTCGACAACACCGTGCTGCTCAAACTTTGCGCGCTGGCGATCGAACGGAAGGAAAAAGTCGCGGCCGCGCTTCCCATCCGCAACGTGAATCGCGTCGTCGGCACCATCGTCGGCAGCGAAATCACGCGGCGTTGGGGCGCGGAAGGATTGCCGGAGGACACGGTTGAAATCCATTTCACCGGCAGCGCCGGCCAGAGCTTTGGCGCATTCATGCCGCGCGGCATGACGTTCACGCTGGAAGGCGACGCGAACGATTATGTCGGCAAAGGCTTGTCCGGCGGCAAAATCATAGTCTATCCGGCGGCAGGCTCGACGTTCGTGCCCGAGGAAAACATCATCATCGGCAACGTGGCGCTTTACGGCGCGACGGCGGGTGAAGCTTACATTCGCGGCATGGCAGGCGAACGGTTCTGCGTGCGCAACAGCGGCGTCACGGCGGTCGTCGAATCCGTCGGCGACCACGGCTGCGAATACATGACCGGCGGTCGCGTCGTCGTGCTGGGCCCGGCGGGGCGCAATTTCGCGGCGGGCATGAGTGGCGGCGTCGCTTACGTGCTGGACGAAGCCGGCGACTTTCCGCGGCGTTGTAACATGCAAATGGTCGGCTTGGAAAAACTCGAAGATACGGATGAGATCGAGGAGGTCTGGAAGATGATTCAACGTCACCAGAGCTACACGTGCAGCGACCGCGCGGCCAAAATTCTCGCCGACTGGAATCAATACGTGCCGAAGTTTGTGAAAGTCATGCCGAAGGATTACAAGCGCGTCCTGGAGTCGTTGCATCGCATGAAGGAGTCCGGCCTGACCGGCGACGAAGCCATCATGGCCGCGTTTGAGGAAAACGCCCGCGACGTGGCGCGCGTGGGCGGCGGGTGATACGTTCAGGTGTGAAACGGATGAAAGCGCTTTCGATAACCAAACTGCCTCGCTCGGTGCGCCGCTTGCGTCGAGCGGCGAATCCAGCTTCACCCTTCATGTACAACGTGCCGACTCTCGTGCGTTCGCTTGCGCCAAAGGGGGAATTTTGGACGGATGCTGAGTTGCTGGCGCTGGGCGAAAGCAGCGACATCAAATACGAACTCTGCGACGGAAAGATTATTGCCATGCCTCCCGCCAAACCAAGACACGGCGCGGTGATCGCGCGATTGATGGCTGCACTTGGGCATTTTGTTTATGAGCACAAGCTCGGTGAATTGTTCGACGGGCAAACTGGTTTCCGCCTCAGCCTCGAATATTGCTACGAGCCGGACATCTCATTCGTCAGCTACGAGCGAATGAAACTCATTCTTCCGGCTGCGGGACTCGACGCGTTGTTTCACGCGGCACCGGACCTCGCTGTGGAAGTGCTTTCGCCTTCCGATTCGATCACCAAAACCGAACGGAGGATGCAGCTTTATCTTTCGTACGGCGCGCGGCTGGCGTGGATGGTTGATCCGAAGAACAAAACTGTCCGCGTCTATCGGCCCGGTCAAAGTTTTGAATTGTTGCGTGGCGACCGTTTCCTGTCTGGCAATTCGGTCCTGCCGGGCTTTCGTGTCTCATTGGCAAGGATCTTTGAAGGAACCTGACCACAACTGATTCATGGGCAAACCCACAGGATTCGTCGAATACTTGCGTGAGTTGCCGCTCGACCGTTCGGCCATCGAACGGATTCGGGACTGGAACGAATTCCATTTTCACATGGAGGAGCCGAAGCTCCGCCAACAGGGCGCGCGCTGCATGGATTGCGGCGTTCCGTTCTGCCACACCGGCACGTTGCTGAGCGGCATGGCGTCCGGTTGCCCGATCCACAACCTCATTCCCGAGTGGAACGATCTTGTCTATCGCGGCCTGTGGAAAGAGGCGCTCGAGCGACTGCACAAGACGAACAACTTCCCCGAATTCACAGGCCGTGTTTGTCCCGCGCCGTGCGAAGGCTCGTGCGTGCTCGGCATCAACGCCCCGCCCGTCACCATCAAGCTTGTCGAGTGCGAGATCATTGACCGGGGCTGGGCGGAAGGCTGGGTCGTGCCCGAGCCGCCGAAGGTGCGGACCGGGAAGAAAGTCGCCGTCGTCGGCTCGGGGCCGGCGGGCTTGTGCGCCGCGGCTCAACTCAACCGCGCCGGCCATCTCGTGACCGTGTTTGAGCGTGCCGACCGTCCCGGCGGGTTGCTGATGTACGGCATCCCGAACATGAAACTCGACAAGGAAAAGGCTGTCCTGCGTCGCCTCAAACAAATGGAAGCCGAGGGAATCAAATTCGTTTGCGGCACTGAAGTCGGCGGAAACCTTCCGGCGGAAAAACTACTGAAAGAATTCGACGCGACTGTTCTTTGCACTGGTGCAACCAAGCCGCGTGATCTGCCTGTGGAGGGACGTGACCTCAAGGGCATCCACTTCGCGATGGATTTCCTTACGGCGAACACGAAGAGCCTGCTCGACGGCCACAAGAACGGGAATTTTGTTTCCGCGACCGGCAAGGACGTCATCGTCATCGGCGGCGGCGACACCGGAACGGATTGTGTGGGGACCGCAATGCGCCACGGATGCCAAAGCCTGGTGCAGGTCGAGATTTTACCCAAACCGCCGATGGATCGTGCCAGGGACAATCCCTGGCCCGAATGGCCCAAGGTTTACAAGCTGGACTACGGCCAGGAAGAGGCCGCCGCGAAATTCGGCGGCGACCCGCGCGTGTACCTCACCACCGCGACGAAGTTCGAAGGCGATGCGCACGGCCAGGCAAAGGCCGTCCACACCGTTCAGGTGCAATGGGAGCGAAACGAGAAAGGTCAGTTCACACCCAAGCCTGTGCCGGGGAGTGAAAAAGTCCTACCCGCGCAACTCGTCCTGCTGGCGATGGGTTTCCTCGGGCCGGAACAGCCGTTGCTCGACGCGCTCGCCGTCGAGCGCGACCCGCGCACAAACGTCAAGGCCGACTTCGAGAAATACTCGACGAACATCAAAGGTGTCTTCGCCGCCGGCGATTGCCGTCGTGGCCAGAGCCTCGTGGTGTGGGCCTTCAACGAAGGCCGCGGCGCCGCGCGCGAGTGCGACCGGTATCTGATGGGGCATACGAACCTGCCGTAAGTAGGACAGGCTTCCAGCCTGTTTCTGGATTCAAAACCAAAAGACAGAGACAGGCGGGAAGCGCTGTCCTACGTCGCCTGCTCCAGTCTCTTCATCTCCTTCTTGAGCAATGCCCCCACGCGATGCTTGGCCAGATAAACTTGTCCAAGACTCACGCCGAGCGTTTGAGCCACCTCACGCACCGGCTTATCCAGAATGACGTGCAAGTGATAAATCTCGTAGCGCTGCGGATGCACCTGGCGTTTGATTCGGGCCAGCGCAGCGTGAAGAAGATTCTTCTCCCATTCCTCATCCCAAATCGCCGTCAGGTCGAAACCCGCCGGGTCCGCAACGCGCTCAATGGTGGCCGTGCGGTCGGTTGCGTCAGGTTGGAGTCCACGCTTCAGCGTGTTCTGAAGTGGTGCGGCGGGCGGACATGCTGAAGCATGAACTCCAACAGGCGACCGTTTCTGCAACTGGTCGAGAATGCGCCAGCGCGTGACGGTCAGCAGCCAGCCTTTGAATGAATCAACAGCAGAATCGTATCTGAAGCCCGGCATCTTCTTCGCCACTGAAATCACCGTGTCCTGCACCACTTCGTCCGCTTCGATTTCGTTCAACCCGGCCTTGCGCGCCACGCTGTAAATGAGTTCGCGGTAAGTCAGGTAAAACTCATTCCAACTGGCGTCATCACCCAAGTCCTTCAGGCGCTCCAGCAAGCTGGCGCGCGTCGGAATCAAGTCTTCGGTCGACATGGCCTTGTTCGTGAATCGTGAACCGTTAAAATGTTGAATCGTTACAACAGCGCTTTCACCCTTTTAACGATTTAGCAATTCAAGAATGTTACGATTGTATTGTCCACTGAAGAACCGCCCGGCCCGCGCCGTTTCTTTCAAGAAACTTCGACGAATGCGTTTTAGCCTATGGTTGGCCCTCAGCGACGGCGGCGAGTCTTGGCTGTTCCTCCGGTACGGAAGGTTTTTTCCGCAGCCGATTCCAGCGGCGGCGCGTGTAGCTTCTCGTACTCACGGCGGAACTCTTCCAGCAACAGCAAGTCCACCAGGTCCTTTTCCCGATTGCTGGCCCGCTTGCTGGCAATAATATCACGCAGATTGGCCACCGGAAAACCATCCTGGAGGACGGACCGTTTTTTGGCTTCGCTAAAACTGGAGATGCCGTCCGGCGCATGAATCAAGTCCAGATCGAAAGGGCCGCCCTTGAGCTGCACGAAATCGGCGCCGGCGCGGATTTTTTTTTGGATGGCTCGCGAAAGTTTAAACCCGATGGACTTCAGCGCGCGAAGCATCCGGGCGGCATTTTGGCGATCTTTGGGCAGAAAAATGTCCACATCCTGAGTGGTGGCGGGATAACCCAGCAAAATCGCCCCGCTTTTCCCGATGAACAAATAATCCACCTGATGGGCCGCGCAGGCGGCCGCGACCGCGAGGGCCTGATCGGAGGTGAATTTACTTTCGGGCATGGGCTGCGGGCGCGGGCCAATAGCCCAGATAGCGCGACAGGTTTTCGCGGCACCACCGCCGGTATTCCGCCATCGTGTCGAAGGCGCGGCTGGGACCATCATCGAGCACCGGCTTATAGACGTACGCGAAGCCATACTTGATGCGGGTGAGAGTCGGGCGATTCAACTGTCGGCGGCATTGCTCCCGCCACTGCTTGCGCCAGTTGTCTCGCTTTCTGCTCGATTTGCTCATGGGAAAAATTTAGCGGTTTATCGGAATCCAGCCAATAAAAATTCAGCTTTGCTCCCTGTGCCTCTGCACATCCCCGCGGCTACGAACCGTGGACAACCAACCACTGTCAACGGACCACTGCCCTCTGAAATAATTTCACTTTCCTGAAAGACCCGCGCTGCCCGGCCCGGTTCATCAGTAGAAGCACAAGCAAAATGAATATGAAAACAGGCACGAACTTTCGCGGTGTGGTCAAAACTTGCCGCCGGTTGGGAGAAGCGCTTTGAATTCACCCGCGCCAGGGCGGTCACACCAGTTCTCCCGCTTTTGCCAGCACTAATTCGCGCAATGGGGAGCCGACCCAAAATCCCGCTTCGACTTCGAGCCGATGAATCAGGGGGCCGACGGCCGGAACAATCCTGCGCCGTTTTGCGAGAACCAAAACGCCCAGCAAGCCAAGCCTCGGAACACCCAGATTTCTGGCGACGGTTCGGCCACGATGTTCATCCATTTACAGCACATCCGCGCGCGACTCTACGGCCAGAGCGATCGCTTCGGCCTCGCCACGGTCCAACTCCAGGCTGAGGGCTAAGGCGAGCGCCTTGTTCTGCAAAGGCACTGTCCGGGTGAAAGACGGCATCGCCACGTGGCTAAAGCGCGACGAGGTGGATCGCAAATGTTCGACTTCGGCTTGGACTGCGAATGGAATTTGGATCTCAGAAAAGAGCTTCTCCAGAATGGCCACTTCGCCAATACAGCCCAGGTTGAGTAGGGGAGACGTATTGCTGATGACGATCACACGGTCGGCAGCGTGGCTATCGTATGCAGGTCATCCTCAAGGTCGTCGCTCGTGTAATGCAAGGGGATGCCACGACTGGCCAACAGGTGCTGGAAAGTGATTCGGTCCCGCTCCGCCAGCCTCGCCGCTTGTGCCAGAGTGAGCCGGTCAGCCTGAAACAAGGCCACGGCCAGTTCCTGCCGCATCTGCGGCTCCGTCAGTCTGGCCGCGTGGACTAAATCGTCATCGAGCGTCAACGTCATGGCTGGAATTTAAGCGCAATCAGTTGCTCCGACAAGGATCGAGTTGAGCAATCGTCGGAATCTTCAAGATCCGTTGGATGCTTTCCTGGTCTGCGAGCCTTTTTCACTTCTGATTTCCGACCTCCGACCTCCGTCCTCTGAAATAATTTCACTTTCCTGAAAGACCGGCGCTTCCCGCCCCGGTTCATCAGTAGAAACCCAAACAAAATGAATATGAAAATCAAAGACCACATCCTTCTAGCGAGCGCGATCTGGTTTGCCGCTCTGGCCAGTTCCCACGCCCAAACCACCTTCACCAAAATCACCACGGGCGCCATTGTCCAGGACCAAGGCCAATTCGTCCGCGGTGCTTGGGGAGATTTCAACAACGACGGCTTTTTGGACCTGATCGTTGCTAATTGGGGTGGCCGAACCAATGTCTTTTACCGCAACAACGGCAACGGTACCTTCACCAAAATCACCCAAGGTGATCCCGTCCAGGACGCCGACTATCACGTCGGGCCGGACGTCGGGGATTATGACAACGATGGATTTCTGGACCTGGTCGTTTCCTCAGGCTACGGTGCCTCCTCACCTCGCCGCAATATGCTCTACCATAACAATGGCGATGGCACTTTCTCCCGTGCAAGTGGCGGGGGGCTTACCAATCAATTGGGCTACTTTAACGTGTCCGCCTGGGCGGACTACGACAACGATGGGTTCTTGGACCTCTTTGTTACGGACGGAGGCTCCGGTGCGAGGAACCTGCTCTGGCATAACAACGGCGATGGAACTTTTGCCAAATTGACCTCGTTCCCGCCAGCCAATGATGGCGGAGGCGGGGTGTTGTGGGGCGACTACGACAACGACGGCTTTATGGATTTGCTCGTCACGAAGCAAGGCACTGACGTCGTTAACTTTCTTTATCATAACGAGCGGAACGGCACGTTCACCCGTGTTCTCACGAACAGTATCGCCACCGATAATTGGTCCACGTTCAGGGAGGGAAGCACCTGGGGCGACTACGACAACGACGGTTTCCAAGACCTGTTTGTGACGGCCGATGATG
>CAZNOE010000160.1:0-10115 GCA_964574525.1 uncultured Bifidobacteriaceae bacterium | reverse complement strand
CACGAAGCCGATTGATTGGGCGAGCATTTGATGGAGGGGAGTTGATAGTTGATGGTTGATGGCGAAGACGCCAACCAACCACCGCTTTTTCTATCAACTATCAACCAACAACCATCAACCATTCATGGACATCCTCATTACCGAAGACCTCGACGCACCGGCGATCCAGGAACTTTCCAAAAAGTTCAAAGTCGTCCGCGACGCTGCGCTCTGGAAAGACGGCGCAGCATTGAAGGAGAAGATTTCCGCAGCCTCCGCCATCATGGTGCGCAATCAGACCCAACTCACCGCTGACGTGCTGGCGGCAGCCAAAAGATTGGTTGCAATTGGCCGCGTCGGTGTTGGCTTGGACAACATTGATGTGTCTGCGGCCACGAAACTCGGCATCGTCGTGATTGCACCGCTGAACGCAAACGCCGTGAGCGTAGCGGAGTTGAGCATTGGCCTGATGCTGGCGCTGGCGCGCAAAATTCCGCTGGCCGACCGCACCACCAAGGCGGGCGCCTGGGACCGCAAGGGCTGCACTGGCGTGGAACTAGCCGGCAAGACGCTTGTGCTTGGCGGCTTCGGCCGGATCGGACGGTTGGTGGCACTGCGCGCGCGTGCCTTCGGCATGAGCGTGCTGGCGTTCGACCCGTTCGTGCAGGCGGACTCCCCGGCCCTCGCGGACGCTGGTTGCGAGCTTTGTGAGAATCTGGACGACGCGCTCGCTGCCGCAGATTTTATTTCCGTGCATCTGCCGCTCACAGACCAAACCCGGCACATGTTCAACGCCCGCACGTTCGCCATCATCAAGCGCGGCGCGTATTTCATCAACACGTCCCGCGGCGGCGTCGTGGATGAACGCGTTCTGCTGCTGGCTTTGCAGAGCGGTCATCTAGCCGGCGCGGCGCTGGATGTGCGCGAAATCGAACCACCGCAAACGCGCTGCGCGCTTGAGAATCTCGACAATGTGATTCTCACTCCGCACGTCGGCTCGTTCACGACCGAGGCCCAGACGCGCACGTTTGAAGCCGTTTGCAGTGATCTTGAGCGAGTACTGCGCGGTGAGGCCGCTGAGAATTTTGTCAATCTCGCGCGAGCGAAGCGGCAGGTGGTTCATGGCCCGATGCGCGGCAATAAAAGCGCCGCGTCTTTCCATGACCGACCCACCCCTGACCCCTCCAAGGAGGGGAACTAACCATCGCGCGCCCATCGGAGTTCCCCTCCTTGGAGGGGTCAGGGGTGGGTTCGTTCCGTCAATCTTTCCGTGGCAGCAATTCAAGGTGAGGCACTTTGTCGTCGCGCAAAGGATTCAACGTATATTGACACGCCTCCAGTTCGGTGCACCAGTTACCTATCAAAACGATTACCGCGGCGCCGTCCAATCGCTCGTGAGGCTTCGGATACTTTTCCAGATTTGCCCGCGCCAGTTTGAACAGGGCGGCGGCGGGACGGAGACGTTTCTTCTGCAAATGCACGAACGCTCCGGCGAGTTGAATCAGTCCCTTGTAGAACGCGCCGTTCGGACCGTGACGGTCAGCGAGCCATAATTCCTCCAGCACGTCGTGCGCTTCATAAAACAATTGCCGGTTGAAGCAATCGAAATATCCGAGGTAGTGCGCGTCCAGATCCTGCCCGCGAAATGCGTCTATGCGCTGCGCGATGTGCGCGGTCTTCTTGCTCACGCGGAAAGTCTAAAGCCTGGGCTTCGGAGTCAAAAGTCTAAACGCGCTGGAACACGGGGTTTTGTCGTCCTCGTCGTCGTTCTCGTCCTCGTCCTCGATTTTGTTATTGGGCTTTTCGAGGACGAGAACGAGAACGAGGAGGAACGGGGTATGGTGGGACTGAAATTGACAACGCCCCTGCCCTGCGACACTCTGCCCGCATGGCAAAGCCAGCTTTGGGTCGCGGTCTTGGCGCGCTGTTGGGTGGCACTCCCGTCATTTCCAAACCAGCGCCGGCTGCATCCGTTGCGCCCACAACTCCTGCTGAGACAATCCCGCCGACACCAACACCTGGCGTGGCACCGGGCGATCTCGTGCGCCACGTTCCATTGAACTGGGTTCGTCCGTGTCCGTTGCAGCCGCGCAAGGATTTTCCGGCAGAAACATTGCGCGAGCTTGCCGACTCGATCCAGGAGCGAGGAATTGTTCAACCGTTGATAGTTCGCGAGCAAGGCCAGCATTTCGAACTCATCGCCGGTGAACGGCGCTGGCGCGCCGCGCAACTTCTTGGTTTGAGCGAAGTGCCGGTGATCGTGCGTCAGGCGGATGATCGCGCCGTGCTGGAGCTGGCGCTGATCGAAAATCTCCAGCGCGAGAATCTCAATCCGCTCGAAGAAGCCCAGGGCTATGCGCAACTCGTCAGCCAGTTTCAACTCACGCAGGAAGAAGTCGCCGCGAAAGTCGGCAAAAGCCGCGCCGTGGTTGCCAACGGTTTGCGGCTCCTGAAACTGCCGTTGGTCATTCAGACCTACCTGCGCGACGGTCGAATTTCAGTTGGCCACGCCAAAGTCATTCTCGGCCTCGCTGACGAGAAGCAACAACGTCTTGCCGCCGAGCGCGTGATTAAAGACGCGTTGAATGTGCGGCAGACGGAAGGCCTTGTCGCACGGTTGCAGGCGCGCGGTCCCGGGCGCTCGGTCGCGAAGCCCGGGCTCATCCTTCCCCTGCCCGCCGATGCCCACGTGGCGGATCTGGAGAACCGTCTCCGCGAACGGCTCGCCGCGAAAGTCCAGTTGCGTTATGCACAGGGCAAAGGCGCACTGGAGATTTCCTTTTTCAGCGACGAAGAACTTGAACGTATTCTTCAAATCATCGGCGTCGGCATCGAGTGAACCCCCGGCCACGCTTCACGACGACATGAACACTCCTGAATTGCGCGAACGCTGCGCCACCCAATTGCAAGCCGCGGCCAACCGCGTCAGCCGGATGAGCGCCTTCATCGGGCTGGACGGTTTCGTGGACGAAATCCTGCACGTGGTGGACAAGCGCGAGTCCGCCGGGAAATATCTGCGCCTGCCGAAGATGGCGCAATGGGGCGAGCGCATCTGCGCCGCCGCCGGCAAGAGCACGAACATCGAACTGGTGAGCCAGCGCACCAAGCTCGGCGGCAACGGACCGATCATGGCCAACGCGATGGCCAGCTTCGGATTCAAAGTCAGTTATCTCGGCAATCTCGGCCACCCGAATTTGCACCCGGTCTTTGCCGGGTTCGCGCAGCGGGCGGAAGTTCATTCGATTGCCGAGCCGGGTTACACGGACGCGGTCGAGTTCGAGGATGGCAAGGTGATGCTGGGCAAACACAAGGCCTTAAAGGAAGTCAATTGGGCCAACATCCAGGCACGGTTTGGCCGGGACGAGTTCGCCGCCAAAATCTCCGGGGCGGATTTCGTCGGTTTCGTCAACTGGACGATGCTGACTTACATGAACGAAATCTGGTCGGCGACGCTCAGGGAAATCTGTCCAAGATTCACCGGCCCGCGGCGCAAACTCTTCTTCGACCTCGCCGATCCGGAGAAGCGCAACCCCGAAGACATCGCGAAGGCCCTCGAACTGATCGTCGCCTTCGAGAAATATTTTGATGTCATTCTCGGTTTGAACGAAAGCGAGTCATCGCAAATCGGCAAGGCCCTCGGTCTGAACACCAACGACCATTCGCCCGAGGGTCTGGCGAAAGTCGGGCAGGAAATCCTCCAACGCGTTCCGGTCGGCACACTCGTCATTCACCCGACGCATTACGCCATCGCGATCAGCAAAGACGCCGCGGCCATCGTGGAAGGACCTTTCACCCCCAAGCCGCTGATCACAACGGGCGCGGGCGACCATTTCAACGCGGGTTTTTGTCTCGGCAAACTGCTTGGCCTCGACAATGCGCTTAGTGTGCTCACCGGGGTGACGACGAGCGGGTTTTATGTCCGAACTGCAACGAGTCCCGCGATTGGTGATCTTGTGGAAACCATGCGGCGTTGGCCGGCCAAATGATTTTGCCCGTCGTAAAATTCGGCCACCCCGCGCTGCGCCAGAAGGGTGCGCGCATTGAATCAGTCACGCTGGCGATCAAACAACTCATCGCCGACATGTTTGAAACCATGTATGCGGCCAAGGGCATCGGCCTGGCGGCGCAACAGGTCGGCCAATTGCTTCAGTTGACCGTCATTGACGTGCGCGGCGCCACCGACCGGCCATCGTCACTCGAACTCAAGGGCAAGCCGGCCGACGTGCATGATTTCATGCCGCTGGTGTTGATCAACCCGGAAGTAGAACGCGCGGGCGATCCCATTCCCGGCGCCGAAGGCTGCCTCAGCTTTCCGGAGATCTTCGCGGACATCACTCGTCCGGAATTTGCCGAAGTCAAAGCACTGAACGAATCCGGCAGGCCGCTCGAATTTCGGTGCGGCGGCCTGCTCGCGCGCGCGGTGCAACACGAAGTGGATCACTTGAACGGCATTCTGTTCATTGACCGGATGGACAAGAAAACCAAGGGAGAACTCCGGACGGAACTCGACGACCTCCAGGCGGCCACAAAGGCCGGTTTGCAGCAAGCGCAGAAAAAGTAGCCCCGCCCGCGACAAAACACTCCGGCTTCAGAAGCGCCACGAGAATCCGCCGTGTATCCGGAAATCGGGCACGCTTTGGCGTCCGTTGTTGTCTATGCTCAATGCGAGCGCCCCCGCGCCAAACAATAAGAGCAGAACAAACGCCGGGCATAGATGGCACAAGCTTCGTCGCATCGGTCACAGGATAAATTTGCCACCGCTTCACCCAACAGAAAAGCGCAAAGTCAGCTAGCGGACCTTGCGCTTTTACCTAAACAACAACTGACTTCCAACTAGAGTCTGTTCGCCCGTCGCTTGCACCACATGCGCGTAGCGAAGGCGGCCATGCCCAATCCCGCCAACGCCAGGCTCGAAGGCTCGGGCACCGCCACCATGAAGGCACGGATTTCGCCGCCAGGAAAGGTCGTCGAGTGGATATTCCAGTAAGATTTGCCCGCCGCTATGGCTGCGGTCAGCGCCGACTCGGCGCTTGCCGGTGTTCCACCGTTGGCGGTGACATAGCTCGGGTTGTAGCTCGAAGACAAAGTCAGATCCAAGGTGTTCGAGAACGAGCCAAAGGTAACGCCCAGCGGGAAGCCGGCAAAACTTGGAGTCGTCGTGGCGACGCCAACGGCGCCGGTGAAGGGAGAAACTGTGGCCGCGTGGAGATGGGAGGCTGTCGTGCCTGCCACCAGACCGCTGAAGACCACTTGGAGTTGCAGGAGGTGGGTGGCGTTGTCGTAGTTCACTGTACCGGTGCCGATTCCTGGTGACGCGTTGGGCGGACTTTCGCCGGGTCCGTCAAAGGTCACGGAATACTGAAAAACTGCCGCCCGAGCCGAAATCAGACTGGACGCGGTTAAAACTGAAAGAAGAATTGTTTTCATAAACTGCTCTCCGAATTACTGGTTTTAGGGTTGTTAACAACTCGTGTTCCCGGTCAATACCCGCGCGCAAATAACCCACCGGAACTCAGTTAAGATGCACCACTAACCAATTGGTTCCGACTTTTTTTGGCGCTCTGAAACGCGTGAATATGGCGGCAAGAATGACATGGAAGCACTTCCGGTCCGCCGCTCCCGTCCGTGACACATCTTCACCCCCAAGTCTCCAAGGCGCGCGGAGGTACAAAGAGTTTTCCAGTTTTTATGAACCCCGGCGTCCTGGCGGCTTTGGATCAGATTCCGCGCCACCGGGAGCTGTGGGTCAGTAAACCTTGCGCAGGTTGGAGGGAAGGATGTTCAACTCGGTCCGATACTTGGCCACAGTGCGGCGGGCGATGACGATGCCTTTTTCCTTGAGCATCTTCACCACTTCCTGGTCGGACAACGGCTTGCCCGTGTTCTCGGCCTTGAAGATTTCCGCAATCATGTCCTTGACGCTCGTGTTGGAAACGCCCCCGCCGGAGTCGGTCTGAAGTCCGGCGGTGAAGAAATACTTCATCTCGAAGATGCCCTGCGGTGTCTGGACGTACTTGCCCGAAACGGCGCGGCTGACGGTGGTTTCGTGAACGCCGACGACCTCCGCGATCTGAACCATTGTCAGAGGTCTGAGATAGGCGACGCCTTTATCCATGAAGTCGCGTTGCCGCTTGACGATTTCCCGGGCGATGTTGCCGATGGTGGTCTGGCGCTGGTGCAGACTTTTGATGAGGAATTTGCCGGCACGGATTTTTTCGCGAATGTAGTTCTTTACCTCCGCAGTGTTATTGCCTTGGGACATCAGGTCTTTATAGACGTTGCTGATGCGCAGGTGAGGAATGTGTTCGTTGTTGGTGCTGACGGTAAAGTCATCGCCATCTCTTTGGACAAACACTTCCGGCAGCACGTATTGGTCGTTGTCGGGAAGAAAAGCGCGGCCCGGACGCGGTTCGAGGCGGCTGATGGTGGCGAGGGCGTCCTGCACTTCCTCGATGGTGCGGCCTGTGCCGCGGGCGATTTCCGGAATACGACGTTTGCCCAGCGCCTCCATAAAGTCGCGCACGATCTGGCATTCGAGAGAATCCTGACGCCCTCCACGTTCAAGTTGCAACAGGAGACATTCGCGCAAGTCGCGGGCACCCACGCCCGGCGGGTCGAAGGTCTGGATGACTTTGAGGGCCTCGAGGATTTTTTCATCTGGGATGTTGATGGCGGCCGCGACTTCCTCCACGGACGCCTTGAGATAACCGTAATCGTCTATGTTGCCGATGATCAACTCGGCCACGGGCCGTTGCTCCTCGGTCAAATCGGAGTCACGAACCTGTTCGAGCAGCTTTTCGGCGAGTGATGTTCCCGCCACAATCGAATCGAACATGAACTGGCGCTTCTCCTCGTCTTCGGCGGATTGGCGCATGGGCAGGTTGGTCTGGGCAAAATGATCGCGCCATTCCTGGTCGAGTTGGACGAGGCGGTCGAATTCAGCCTGAAAATCATCCACGGGTACGGCGGTGTTCGGATCGGCAGTCAGCTCGGCGGGGGGTTCGGTCGGGTCGGCATGGTCCGTCTCGCCATCGGTCTCGCGTTCGCCCTTCTCGTTTATCTCGGGGATGGTCTCGGCAACCTCTTCCAGCACCGGATTCTGCTGTAATTCCTGCTCGACCAGCGCCTTCAGCTCGAGCGTGGGCGCTTGCAGCAGAGCCAAAGATTGCTGGAGCTGCGGCGCGAGCACCAGGGACTGTGTCAGCCGCTGTGATAAGTGTAGGCCTTGTGCCATGTCTGCCTGAAATCTTAACTCGAGGATTTCTGAACACAAGTAGAACTTGGCACGGCTTTGGCTTTCCTGCCGGCAAGGTAACAGGTGGCAAGTAACACGAATCCATCCCCGGCGAACAATTTCTGTCAGTTGTCACCTGTCACGCTTTTACCATCGAAATCCATTGCCGCCGCGCGGTTCGCGCTCTACTGTCAAACTCGTGGCCGTCAAGTTGACCATTCTCGGCAGCGGCTCCGCCGGCAATGCCGCCTACGTGGAGACCGATGAAGCCCGCGTGTTGGTGGACGCGGGATTCAGCCCACGCCAAATCCGCAAACGCCTGGCCGGCATTGGGCGTGCGCCGGAAAATCTCACCGCCATCCTGATCACACACGAGCACGGCGACCATATTCAGGGACTCATCGGCATCGCGGAGAAATTGCACATCCCGGTTTATTGCAATCGCGCGACGAAAGAGGAGATTGACTACCAACTTGCGGCAAAACTGGATTATCATTTGTTCGTCACGGGAGGCGGCTTTGAAGTGGGCGACATCGCGGTGGAAACCTTCGCCGTTCCGCACGACGCGCAAGACCCCGTCGGGTTTCTCCTCCGTACCAGTGCGGGCGCTTTTGGCTTTGCCACGGACCTCGGCTATGTCACCCGGCTGGTTGGCGAACGCGTGCGCGCCGCCAACGTGCTGGTCCTGGAATCGAACCACGATGTGAAGATGCTGCAGGATTGTCCGCATCGGCCCTGGAGTTTGAAGCAGCGCATCCTCAGCCGGCACGGACATCTTTCCAACGAAGCCGCCGCCGACGCCACCGCCGACATCATGTCCGCCGAATTGCGGCATTTGTACCTGGGCCACCTGAGCCTGGACTGCAATCGGCCCGCGCTGGCGTTTGGCATCATGCAGAGACGCCTGCAACAAATTGGCGCCACGCACGTGCATCTTGAACTGACTACGCAAGGCGTCCCGTGCCCGACACTGACGCTTTGAATTCGAATTGCGTGAATCCGCGCTTGAGTGATTTTGTCAATTTCACAAGACTGCTGCTGAGTTCCGCGGGTGCGGACCGCCTGGCCAAATGACCGAAATCAAAGCTGAACCTGCCAACATGAAACGACGCCAATTCCTCAAATCCGCCGCGCTCACCGGAGCCGGAGCGCTCATTCTGCCGCGCATCAAACTCTTCGGCGCCGACGCCCCGGGCAACAAACTCAACATCGGTCTCATCGGCACGTGGGGTCGTGGTGAAGCGCACTTCAGTTCGATTGCCAGCGAAAACGTCGTGGCGCTTTGCGATGTGAATGAAGAACACCTGGCTCACGGGGCCAAGAAGTTCCCCAACGCGAAACACTATACGGACTGGCGGCAGATGCTCGATCAAAAGGACCTGAATGCAGTCGTCTGTTGCTCGGCGGACCACACGCACGCCTTCGTCGCGAACTGGGCGATGAACCGCGGACTGCACATCTATTGCGAAAAGCCGCTGGCCAACAGCGTTGAGGAAGCTCGCGTGGTGCGCGCAACCTATCTGAAGAATAAAAACAAGCTCGCCACGCAAGTCGGCACGCAGCGGCACGCCATCGAGAATTTCAACCGCGTCCGCGAGTTGATTCGAGACGGAGCGATCGGCGAATTGCAGGAAGCCTGTGCTTGGGGCGACCGCAAGCTTCCCCGTCCTGGCTATCTGCCCGCGGAAGGCGAACCGCCTAAACATCTCCACTATGACTTGTGGATCGGGCCATCGCCCATGCACCCATACAATCCGGGATACTTTTCCGGCGGGCCGGGCATGAATTGCCTGCAATGGAATATGTATTGGGACTTCGGCACCGGCCAGGTCGGCGATATGGGCAGTCACACGATGGACCTCGCCTGGAACGCCCTCGACGCAGGCCTCCCGACATCCGCCGAAGGCAAAGGTGATCCCGTCAATCCCGATGTTTCGCCAGTTAAGCTGCAAATGCATTTTGAAATTCCCGCCAACAACTGGCGACCCGCCATCCGCCTCGCGTGGTATCAAGGCGGCGCAATGCCCGAATCCCCGGCGAAGTTTATTGACCTGAACAAGATCGGACACGGCGCGATGTTCGAGGGCAGCAAAGGCTACCTCGTGGCGGATTTCAGCAATCGGATTTTGTTCCCAAACGGCAAAGCCGCGGACATGACTTACTACAAGCCCCGCGCCAAGGACGCGCTGATTCCGCCGCTCGGTGAATTCCAGAAGGAGTGGATCAACGCCTGCAAGGGGAGTCTCAAGACCTCGTGCGATTTCGATTACGGCGGCAAGATGATCGAGATGATGATGCTGGGGCTGGTGGCTTACCGTACCGGCAAAAAGATCAACTACGACGGAAAAGAGGGACGCGTCACTGACAACGAGGAGGCGAACAATCTTCTCCGCCGCACCTACCGGCCCGGTTGGAAACTCAACGGGTGAGCTGAAACCGCGTCGAGGCGACGGTCATCTTTCAGACCGCCTCCGTGATCCATGAGCAAGGCGTTCACCCGGGAATCAGACAATCTCCCGGAACGGCCAACGCTGCCGCGGCTGCCGTCCCTGCTGCCACCCGGTGTGAAGAATTATCTCACACCGAATGGTGCGCGTCGTCTGCAGGAGGAACTCAGCCGGCTTGTCGAGGTGGAGCGCCCCCAAGCCGCCGCGGCGCCGGACGGCAGCGACTCGCGCCAGCAGCTTGAGGCCCTCGACCAGCGGATTCGACATCTGCAGCAGTGCCTGCAGGCGGCCGAAATCGTCCCGCCGCCCGCCCCACCGTGGGACCAGGTCCGCTTCGGGGCCGCGGTCACGGTGCGGGACGGCCGCGGCAGCGAATCCCGCTACCACATTGTCGGAGTGGGCGAGACAGATGTTGAGCAAGACCGGGTGAGCTGGCTTTCGCCGATTGCCAAGGC
>CAZNOE010000159.1:0-10124 GCA_964574525.1 uncultured Bifidobacteriaceae bacterium | reverse complement strand
TTATCGGCGGGAGGAAATTCACCGGGCGCTGCCCGAGCCGGCGGCGATTTTCGAACGGTGAGTTAAGTTGTGTCCCGAAAAGAGGGGGAGACGTGACAAACCGTTGGCGAACGTCGCCAATCGTGCAGAAACGTCCGCCCGACAAGACGGAATTGTGGTTGCTCCTTGCCAGTGATGCTTAAACGGGTAAAGACTTTGCCATGACCAAGCGCTTGCGCATCCTGCACCTGGAGGACGAGCCGGATTTTTCCCGGTGGGTGGGTGATCTCCTCATCAACGACGGCGTGGAAGCGGACCTCGTGCTGGTTTCGACCAGGGCGGAATTCGACGCGGCGCTGGAGCGGGAAAAGTTCGATCTCATCCTCGCGGACTATTCCTTGCCGACCTGCACGGGAATCGAGGCCCTGGGGGTGGCGCGGGACAAGGCCCCACAAACGCCGTTTCTGCTGGTGTCCGGCACGATTGGCGAACAGGTCGCCATTGAAAGCATGCGGGCGGGCGCGACGGATTATGTGCTCAAGCAGTGGCCGGACCGTCTCGTGCCGGCAGTGAGACGCGCGCTCCGCGAGGCCCAGGAACACACGCGGCGTCAAACGGCGGAGACGGAGTTGATTCGCCGCGAAAAGTATTTCCGCGCACTGATCTACAATTCACTGGATATTGTCTCCGTCCTGAGTCGCGAAGGTGTTTTTCAATACAACAGTCCCTCCGTGACACGCATGCTGGGTTACGAACCGCGGGAATTGATGGGGAAAAGCGTGTTCGCGTTCGTGCATCCAGACGATTTGCCTCGCGTGGAGCAAGCGTTTCAACGGGCCTTGAAACAGCCGGGATTCCCGGTGCCGGAGGATTTCCGCTTTCGTCACCAGGAGAGTCATTGGGTTCAAGTGGAGTCGGTTGGCCAGAATTGCCTCGACGATCCCGATATCGCCGCCGTGATCGTCAATTCACGCGATATCACCGCGCGCAAGCACATCGAACGCCAGCGCGACGCTTTGTCGAATCTCGGCCGGCGGCTCAGTTCGGTGACTTCCGCCGACGAAGCGGCGAAAATCATCCAGGCGGTGGCGGACGAATTGTTCGGCTGGGATGTTTTCATGCTGGATTTGTATCTGGCCGAGACCGATGAGATTCGGCCCGTGCTCGACGTGGATACGATTGACGGCCGGCGGGTCGAATTTCAGGGGGGAAGTCCGACGCACAAACCCAGCGGCGTGGCCCGGCGCATCATCGAGCAGGGGGCCGAGTTGATTCTACAGGACGAGCCCGCGGCCATGTTGCCTGATGCGATTCCGTTTGGCGACATATCGCGCTTCTCGGCGTCACTGATGTTTGTGCCCGTGCGCAACCGGACCAAGGTCATTGGCATTCTTTCGATTCAAAGCTACACGCCGCGTGCCTACATGCAGGGCGATCTGGATACCTTGCAGGTGCTGGCCGATTATTGCGGCGGGGCGCTGGAACGAATCCGGGCCGAGCAGGCCTTTCGTGAAAGCGAGCAGCGCTTTGGCGATTTGTTTGAAGGCTCACCCGAGGCGATTTTCGTCGAGGACCTCGCTGGCAATGTGTTGGACGCCAATCCCGCCGCGTGCAAGTTGCACGGGTTGACGCACAATCAACTCGTCGGCAAAAACGTCCGCGATTTGGTGCCGCCCCAGCATCGAGATGAAGTCGCAGCCAATTTTCGAAGGGTGGCGGCCGAGGAGTTGAATCGCGTGGAGGGGGAAAGCTGGGCTGCGGATGGCCGGGTGACGCCGGTGGAAATTCACGCCGCGCGCATTTCCTACGCGGGCAAGCCGGCGGTGCTGCTTCACGTGCGCGACGTGAGCGAGCGCAAGCAGGCGGAAGCGGCCCTGCGCAGCTCCGAGATGCTGTTCCATTCGGTGTGGGAAAACTCGGTGGACGGCATGCGCCTGACCGATGAGAGCGGAAACATAGTGGCGGTCAACAACGCGTTTTGCCGTCTGGTCGGCATGGAACGAACCCAACTGGAAGGGAAGCCGCTGACGGTGGTTTATGCCGACGCCAAAGAGCAGGAGCGGATTCTCAGGAAATATCGCGAACGGTTTCGTGGCCGGGCCATTGAACGGCATGCCGAACGCCGGCTGACCTTGCACAACGGGAACACGCTGGTACTCGAGAACACGAATTCCTTCGTGGAATTGCGGGGCCAACCGCCACTGCTGTTGGGCTTGTTTCGCGACGTTACGGCCCAGAAACGGCTCGAAGAGCAACTTCGCCAATCACAGAAGATGGACGCGATTGGGCAACTGGCCGGCGGTGTGGCGCACGACTTTAACAACATTCTCACGGTCATCCACGGTCATGCCTCGCTGCTCATCGCGGGCGCACACCTCAGCGGCGCAGCTGCCAAGTCGGCCCAGCAGATCGTGCATGCCGCCGAACGGGCGGCGGGATTGACGCGGCAATTGCTGACCTTTAGTCGCCGGCAGGTGATGCAGCCCCACCTGCTCGATATGAACGAAGTTGTCAGCAACATGACCAAGATGCTGGACCGGATTCTGGGCGAGGACATCAAACTGCAGGTGACCTATTGGCCGCAGTCGCCGTTGGTCCACGCCGACTCGAGTATGATGGAGCAGGTCGTTTTGAACCTCGCCGTCAACGCCCGCGACGCGATGCCCACCGGAGACGTGGACGAAGCCCACGTCGCCGAGCATCCCGAAGCTCGCCCCGGCCAGTTTGTCTGCCTCACAGCCACGGACACCGGTTCTGGGATTGCTCCCGAAAACATCCGGCGGATCTTTGAGCCATTTTTCACGACCAAGGAAGTTGGCAAAGGCACGGGTCTGGGCCTGGCCACCGTTTATGGAGTGGTCAAACAGCACCAGGGCTGGATCGAACTCGAGAGCGAGGTTGATTGCGGTTCGACGTTCAAGGTTTACATCCCCGGCTCGGAGGGCAGGGCCGAGAAAGGTGACGAGAAACCCGCGAAGGTTGTCGTGCGCGGCGGCACCGAAACGATCCTCGTCGTCGAAGACGAATACCTCGTACGTGAGTTGGTTTCCAGTATTCTACAAACCCACGGCTATCACATCCTGGAGGCCGAGTCGGGCCCCAAGGCGCTCGAAGTCTGGCGCGCTCACAAGGACGAGATTGACTTGGTGTTGACCGATTTGGTGATGCCGGACCGCATCAACGGACGAGAGCTGGCGGAGCTGCTCTGGAAGGACCGGCCAGAACTGAAAGTGATTTTCACCAGCGGATACAGTGCGGACGTCGTCGGCAGGGAATTCGTCCTGCAACGCGGGATGAACTACCTGCAAAAGCCTTATGACCCTCAAAAACTCGCTCTGGCCGTGCGCGATTGTCTGGACTCAAAAGCCAGAGGGGAAAAGTGATACGTGATTCGTGAAACGTGACTGGCGACAGGCTCTTCGGCCATTGCCCTCCTGTCACGCATCACGTTCCGGCTTGTCCTGGAGCTTCTGCAAGTCCTCGGCCAGGAACTTCGCGACTTCCTGGAACCTGGGGACGTTTGCTGGATTGATCTCCATGAGCGTCTGATGCGCTTCGAGACAAGCGCGGGTGATCTCCGCGCGTGAGGGATGGGCCGGCTCGGGCGAACATTCCTGGACCCCCTCCGGTGTGGCCAGCGGGCCTTGCGAAATACTGAACAGATCCAACACGCCCAGGTTATCCAGCAATTCGGTGATGCGCGCGTTGGGATTCCGCAACTCGACAAGGCGCGGCGGCGAATTGTCAGCCTGCTGGTGCATTTTCAGGCCAAAGCCCGCGAGGACACCGAGAAAGGTGCTGTCCATGAGCAAACACTCGGACAACTCGATCACGAAATTGGAAAAACCTTTCTGCCAAAGTTCCGTGAGCAACGTCTTGAAAGGGACGCTCACATTGAGGTTGGCCCGGCCGCTGACCTTGATGCAGGCGAAATGTTTTCCCACCAGGACCATCAGATTTGCGGGAGGCGGATTCATTCTACAAGATGCAACGATGCGGTCAAGGAGTCGAGAGCCGAGAGTCTCCGCCTTCGACCCTCGACCCTCGACCTTCGACTGTCTTTGTGCCGACAATTTGCACGAGCGTTTGCTGCAACACGAGCGCTTCGTCAAGGCCGCTGGAGACGAGGCAGCGATTGCATTGCAGCAGCAAATCCATCGCGCGGATTAACTCCGCCTCCGTGTAATTACGCGCCTGGGGCATGGCCTTGAAAAGTACATAAGGATTCAGCGCGAGTGGATTATGGCGGCGATCGGCGGGCAACCGCTCCGCCGGCACACGCTCCAACTGATCTTTGAAGCGCTGATAATTGTCGGTCGGCTTGAGCCAGCCTTCGCGGGCCATTTCCTTTAACATCAACAAAGCGCGCACCTTGCTGATGAGGCCATAAAGCAGGCCGATTTCGGATTTGTCCCGATCGAATTGCATCTCCCAAAGTTCCTCGTCCAGCCGCCGCAGCAGAGCGGGTAAATCCCGGTCGCCCAGTGCATCGCCCAGTGCAAAGGCCCGGGCGGTTTTGTTGTGTGTGCAAATCGTCACCACGTCTTGTTCCTGGATTTGCGCCCGGTCTCCGACGTACAGCGATAGCTTCTCGATTTCGCCGTCCAATTGCCGCGCGTGGGGACCGACCCGCGTGATCAACTCCGCCAAGGCACCTTCCGAAACTTGCTTGCCGCGCGCCTGGATGGCTTTGCGCGCCCAGGCTTCGGCCTGATTCGCCCAATCGCGGTCATTAACCGACCAGCCGTCCAGGCTTTCGGTCGTGCCGATCTTGTCGAGTGTCTTGTAGAAAACCTTGCGTTTGTCCACCTTGCCCGCGCTGACGAGCAGACGCACGTTGTCCCAACGAAAGCTTTTCAGTTCCTGCGCCAGGTCGGCGAGTGTTTCGGTGACAGCTTGAGTCTGCGCGGCGCGTTCATCGCCGAGAAAGTTGCAGTCGCGCAACCAGATGGCCTTGCCGCTGCCGAAGAAGGGAAGGGTTTGCAGCGCCTCACGCAATCGCGCAATGGATTTGAGCGCTTCGCCGCTGTTGGCGGCCGCAGCCTCGATGATCTCGTGATCCATCCCGCCCAGCGCTTCGGTCCACTGCTGGTAGATCTGGCGGGCGCGTTGTTTGACGGCAAACTCGTCTTCGCCACAGACGAGCGCCACCGGCCTCCTGGTTGATGGTTGAGAGTTGATGGTTGATGGCCTGGTTGATTGGTTGATAGTTGATAGTTTTAGTCCTGCCCCGCCGCTGGAATGACCATCAACTATCAACCCTCAACCCTCAACCACTTGGTTACTCCGGCTCGTTGCCGCTTTCGTTGATCTTGTCGAGGACTTCGCTCATGTCCTCGACCTGATCGAACAATGCCTGGGTGACGAAAATGGGACGTTTCTGCGCGGAAGCCAGCGCCAGGCAATCGCTGGGGCGCGCGTCAATTTCGACAATCTTGCGCGCGACTTCGTTTTGCTGCTGCAGGATCAGCCGGGCAAAGTAAGTGGAGTTCCGCAACTCGGTGATGATGACCCGCTCGACCGTGATGGCAAATCCTTTGAAGATGCTCTGCATCAAGTCGTGGGTGAGCGGGCGTTCCTTGGGAGCGTCGCGCAAGAACATTCCGATGATCTGGCCCATCTGCGGCTCAACATTGATGACGAAAACCTTTTCGTCGTTCCCGACGAACAGCGCGCAGCCGCTGTTGGCGGGCAAAATTCCGCGGATCTGAACGGGCAAGACATCGCTCTTCATATTCCGAGTGTATTGTGGAATTCAAAAAAAACAAGTCTCGCAAGCCCTCGGCGGCAAGAAAACAGAGCGCCGGAGAGGGGACGACCGGTTTTGCTCGTCTTGGAAGTCGATCTTTTCAAGGATGATTTTGTTTCGGAGTGTCATCCGTCCATCACACCGCCGCCGACGATGGCACGTCCCTCATCAGGAAGCAGTTTTTGACGTAGGTGGTATAATAGGCGTCTTTGCGTGGTGCGGCCAGCATCCCTTGATAACGAAAACGCGGTACATTGTTGATGCACACCGTGCGTCCGCCGCGAAACTTGATATACATCGTACGCGAGCCGTCCACGTAGCCAATGGATTCAATCGCCTCCGCATCCACCGACATCATTTTGACAGGTTGATTTGTTAGCGTTGCCATGATTATGCCTTTCGCTGTCTCCTGAATCTGTAAGTCCAACCGCATGGCCTCGTCCAGCAATTTGTGAGCGATGAAAGAGGTGGCGAAATTCCGGTGGATGGCCGCGTCTCTGCGGGATGACGACCGGTGCATCTGTCAGCCGTGAGCCGCACCGCAAGCGCATGCGGTAACGCTGCCGGCGCTGCTGACCTTCTCCGGATCGTAATTGAGATAAGGCCCGAGCCACCGCTCCACTTCCTGTAAAGCCATGCCTTTACGCGCGTGATAATCCAGCACTTGATCACGGTCGAGTTTGCCGACGGCGAAGTACTTGGATTCAGGGTGCGCGAAATAAAGTCCGCTCACGCTGCTACCCGGCCACATGGCATAACTCTCGGTGAGTTTTATGCCGGCGTTTTTCTCCACGTCGAGCAACTGCCAGAGCGTGCCCTTTTCGGTGTGATCGGGACATGCTGGGTACCCCGCCGCTGGCCGGATGCCGCGGTACTCTTCCTCGATGAGGGCGGCGGTATCGAGATTCTCCTGCTTCCCATAGCCCCATTCAACGCGGACGCGTTTGTGCAAGAATTCCGCGAAAGCTTCGGCCAGCCGGTCGGCCAGCGCTTCGGCCATGATGGCGTTGTAATCGTCGTGATCTGCTTTGAATTTCTCGACCAGTTCCTTCAATCCGTGACCGCTAGTCACGGCGAAGGCGCTGAGGTAATCCCGTAGGACAGGCGTCGCGCCTGTCTCATTCTTTTCGGAAATGTTAGAGACAGGCGCGACGCCTGTCCTACGCTTTGGCGCGATGAAATCCGCCAAGCACCGATTCGGCGAGCCGTCGTCCTTCACGATTTGCTGGCGGAGGAAATGGAATCTGTTCAGAAGCTGCGTACGCGATTCGTCCGTATAAAGTTCCACATCGTCGCCCACACGGTTGGCGGGGAAAAACCCATAGACACCGCGCGGTTGAATCAGCTTCCGGCTGACGATTGCCTCGAGCAATTTCTGCGCGTCCGCAAAAAGCTTGCGCGCCTCGTCGCCATGTTTCGGATGGTTGAGAATCGCGGGATAACGGCCACGCAGTTCCCATGTGTGGAAGAAAGGCGACCAGTCAATGAAGGGGATGAGGTCGTTGAGGGAGATGCTGGATGCTGGATGCTGGATGCTGGATGTAGAATCGGATGATAGCACGCGCACGCCCGTGAACTCGGGGTTGGGCAAGTCAGCATAGCTGAGCTTGGGCAAGCGTTTGCGGGCCTCTTCGAGCGAAATCAATTTTGTTTTCTGTCCTGCATGGCTTACGCGCAGCCGCTCGTATTCCTCGCGGACTTGTTGCACGAACCCGGACTTCTGTTGGGCGCTGATCAAGCTGCTGACCACCGGAACGGCGCGGCTGGCGTCCACGACATGCACGACCGGTTCGTGGAAGTGGGGCGCGATTTTCACCGCCGTGTGCGTCTTGCTCGTGGTCGCGCCGCCGATAAGCAACGGTTGCTTGAAGCCTTGCCGCTCCAGTTCGCGCGCAACGTGGACCATCTCGTCAAGGCTGGGGGTGATCAACCCACTCAGCCCGATGATGTCCACGTTCCGCTCGCGGGCGGTCGCGAGAATTTTTTCGCATGGCACCATCACGCCGAGATCAATCACCTCGTAATTGTTACAGCCCAGCACGACGCCCACAATGTTCTTGCCGATGTCATGCACGTCGCCCTTGACAGTGGCGAGCAGCACCTTGCCTTGGGCCTGAATGGTTTTCCCCGCCGCCACGTCCGCCAGTTTTTCCGCCTCCAGAAATGGCGTGAGGTAGGCGACCGCCTTTTTCATCACGCGGGCGGACTTCACCACCTGCGGTAAAAACATTTTGCCAGAGCCGAACAGATCGCCGACGACATTCATGCCCGCCATCAACGGACCTTCAATGACCGTGAGCGGACGGCCAAACTTCTGGCGGGCTTCCTCCGTGTCCGGTTCAATGAAATCAACGATGCCTTTGACCAGTGCATGCTCGAGCCGCTGCTCAATGGTGCCTTTGCGCCATTCGTCGTCGGCCACCTCGGTCTTGTCTTTCTGCCTGACGGATTCGGCATACTTGAGCAAGCGCTCGGTCGCATCGGGGCGGCGGTTAAGCAGCACGTCCTCGACGTGTTCGAGCAGAGCCTTGGGGATTTCCTCGTACACTTCCAGCATGCCCGGATTCACGATGCCCATGTCGAGTCCGGCTTTGATCGCATGATAAAGAAAGGCCGAGTGCATCGCCTCACGGACGGTGTTATTGCCGCGGAAGGAAAAGGAGATGTTGCTGATGCCGCCGCTCACTTTGGCGCCCGGCAGGTTTTGTTTGATCCAATTCGTGGCACGAATAAAATCTGCGGCGTAGTTCGCGTGCTCTTCCATGCCGGTGCCAACCGTCAAGACATTTGGATCGAAGATGATGTCCTGTGGCGGGAAGCCAACTGTCTGAGTGAGCAAATCATAAGCGCGTTGGCAGACTGCGACGCGGCGTTCAAAAGTGTCCGCCTGGCCGCGCTCGTCAAACGCCATGACGACAACCGCCGCACCGTAACGGCGGACGAGCTTTGCCTGGTGGAGAAATTTTTCCTCGCCTTCCTTGAGGCTGATCGAGTTGACGATGCCCTTGCCCTGAACGCATTTCAAGCCGGCCTCGATGACTTCCCATTTCGAGGAGTCCACCATGAAGGGCACTTTGGCGATTTCCGATTCGCCCGCGATGAGGTTGAGAAAGCGGGTCATCGCCGCGGCGCCATCAATCATTCCTTCGTCCATGCAGACGTCAATAATCTGCGCGCCGTTCTCGACCTGCTGGCGTGCGATGGAAACCGCCGCCTCGAAGTCTCCGGCCTTGATGAGTTGGGCGAACTTGGGTGAACCGGCCACGTTGGTGCGCTCGCCAATGTTAACGAAGTTTGTCTGCGGCGTGACGGTAAGCGCGTCAAGACCGCTGAGGCGGAAATACGGTTCGACCTTTGGCGGCACGCGTGGTGGCACATTCGTTACTGCTTCGGCGATCAGCTTGATGTGCTCAGGCGTTGTGCCGCAGCAGCCGCCGACGATGTTCAGCCAGCCGTTCTGCGCCCACTCCTGAAGTTGCGGTGCGAGTGATTCCGGCGTTTCCGGGAAGCCGGTCGGGAGCAGGGGATTGGGCAGGCCGGCGTTCGGATAGCAGCTCACGTAAATTGGCGCGACGTTCGCCAGTTCCTCAATCAACGGCCGCATCTCTTTCGGCCCCAGAGCGCAATTCATCCCGACGCTCAACAACGGTACATGCGAGATCGAATTCCAGAACGCCTCGACCGTTTGCCCCGTGACGCCCCGATTGCTGCCGGCTTGGATGAACGTGACGGAAGCCAGGATCGGAACGTGATGCGTGATGCGTGATGCGTGACTCGCACCGGCGGCGGCGGAACAGGGCAGGGGAGACAGGCCGCGCTCTTCCAAGATCTTCCGGATGGCAAAGAACGCCGCCTTGGCGTTAAGCGTGTCAAAGATGGTTTCGACCAGGAGCACATCCGCGCCGCCATCCAACAGGCCGTGAATTTGTTCGCTGTACGACGCGACCAGTTCGTCGAAAGTGCAACCGCGCGTCGCGGCATTGCTCATGTCCGTGGAAAGGGACGAGGTCTTGGTCGTTGGACCGATGGCACCGGCGACGATACAAACACGTCCGGGTTGCGCGTTCTCGACCGTGTCTCCCGCGCGCCGCGCGCACTCCGCTCCCGCCTTTGCGATTTCGTAAGCAAGCGCCTCCATGCCGTAATCCGCCAGCGAAATGGACTGCGCGTTAAACGTGTTGGTCTCGACGATGTCCGCGCCCGCTTCGAGGTATTGGCGATGGATCTCCTCGATGAGCGCGGGCTGCGTGAGGTTGAGCAGGTCATTGAGACCTTTGAGGTCCTTGTGCCAGTTCTTGAAACGCTCGCCGCGATAATCAGCCTCGGCCAGCTTGTGCTGCTGGATCATCGTGCCCATCGCGCCATCGAGGACGACGATGCGCTCGCGCAGCAGGCG
>CAZNOE010000158.1:2203-10147 GCA_964574525.1 uncultured Bifidobacteriaceae bacterium | reverse complement strand
CGCGCTCCCAATGGAGTTTCGGCCGCGTTTTTGGAAGAAGCGATTCGCTGGCCGAGGAATTGGAAGGGAAGATTTCAGTTGTCATGCAATGCGTCCTTGCTTTCGTACGTGGAGCGACCGGGTTCGGAGGACGGTTATCCGCGACGCCATGCAACCGTTCTGTAACCGCACTGGGTCGCTCAGCGTCCGAGTGGACATGGCGTTCGCGATTCGCACTTCGACTTCCTTCAAGGAGCCGGTTCTCTCGAAACGAGGACAGCGGAACGTCATCGCCGGATTAGAAGCACAATACGTGCTGTCGGTTACAGTAATGTTCGGCTAATGTGCGATTCGCCAGAGCGACGCAAAAGTGTCGCAGGTCAGAAATTGTTTTGCGTGGGTTAAAAAATGTTTGGGTGACGCCGCTCGTTGCGGCCAATGGGAAATGAATTGGGTGCAAAAGTCGTCTTCTTGTGCAGTCCAGGCTGCGGGCCTTCTGTTTATTGCTCTGCTCGTTTGCGGCGGAGCCGAGCCGCCGCAGACGACACCAAATCCGTTTGAGGGCCAGGCCAACCCCACCGCGGAAACGCCGATTGATAAACTGGTTTTCGCCAGACTGAGGCGGGTGAACGTTCAGCCGGCAAACATTTGCTCGGATGCTGTCTTTGTCCGGCGCGCTTACCTCGACGTCATCGGCACGCTGCCCAGCGGGCATGAGGCGAGAGAATTCCTGCTCGACCAGAAACCGGACAAGCGCCGGGCATTGATTGATCGTCTGCTCGATCGGGAGGAGTTCGCGGATTTCTGGGCGATGAAATGGAGCGATCTGCTCCGGGTCAAGGCGGAGTTCCCGATCAATCTGTGGCCGAACGCCGCGCAGGCGTATCACCATTGGATTCACACTTCCATCAGGGAGAACAAACCCTATGACCAGTTCGTCCGCGAGTTGCTGACTGCCAGCGGCAGCAATTTCCGCGTGCCGCCCGTCAATTTCTACCGCGCGATGCAGAACAAGGAATCGCCAGCTATCGCGCAAGCCGTGGCCCTGACGTTCATGGGAACGCGCGCCGACAAGTGGCCGACCAATCAACTGGCTGGCATGGCGGGATTTTTCTCCCAAGTCGGCTACAAGTACACGGCGGAATGGAAAGAAGAGATTGTGTTCTTCGATCCCGCCAAAACAAACGCCGCTATCGAGGCAGTCTTTCCTGACGGAAAAAAAGTCAAACTATTAACCGACAAAGACCCGCGCGAGGTCTTCGCCGATTGGCTGATTGATCCGAAGAATCCCTGGTTCACACGCAACATCGCTAACCGCGCCTGGTCGTGGTTGCTCGGTCGCGGCATCATTCACGAACCGGATGACATCCGGCCCGACAACCCACCAACCAATCCCGAACTGCTCGCGCTGTTGGAACGCGAATTGGTCTCGTCACACTACGATTTGAAACACCTCTATCGGTTGATTCTGAATTCCAGGACCTACCAGCTCTCTGCTATTCCCAAAAGTGACGATCCGGAGGGCGACGCGTTCTTCTCGCATTACCCGCTGCGCCGGCTCGATGCGGAAGTGCTGATTGACGCGCTGAATCAGATAACCACCTCGACGGAGAAATACACCAGTGCGATTCCGGAGCCGTTCACGTTCATTCCGGAAGACCAGCGCTCGATTGCGCTGCCGGATGGCAGCATCACCAGCCCGTTCCTCGAACTGTTCGGACGCCCGTCGCGCGATACGGGAATGGAAGCGGAGCGCAACAATCGCTCCACGGCCGCCCAGCGGCTGCACCTTTTGAATTCAAGCCACGTCCAGCGCAAGATCGAACAGAGCCGCATGATTCAATATCTGACCTCCAAAGATAATCCGCGGGAAATGGTATCCGGCCTTTACCTGGGAATTCTTTCGCGTTTCCCCACTGAAGACGAATTCAAGATCGCGGGTGCGTACGCTCAGTCGGGAAAAGCGAAGGGACGCGACGCAGCGGTGGACCTCGCGTGGGCGCTGATCAACAGCGCGGAGTTTTTGTATCGGCATTGATGAAAGAACGTAAATCGAAAGGCCAGTTGACATTATGAACACAGAACAAAGTTCCGTGGATCGCTCGTTGGGTCGTGATTCAGCGCGCCTGCTTTCCGCCATCGGCCTTCCACTGTCGCGGCGCGAAGCGATGCGCCGTTGCCTCTTCGGCACGGCTGGGTTGCTCCTGGCCGACGGCTGGGGACTGCGTGCGCTCGCCGCCGCGCGGCCCGTCAAAGCCAAGTCCGTCATCCAAATCTGGATGTGGGGCGGCCCGTGCCACATTGATACGTTCGATCCGAAGCCGGGCGCGGGTTACGACTACTGCGGGCCGCTGGACAAACCAATCGCCACCAACGTTGACGGCATCCAAATCGGCCAACTCCTGCCACTCCTCGCCAAACAGGCTGACAAGTACTCGATCATCCGTGGCATGACGCACGGCAACAACGGCCACGAGACTGCATCGTATCTCGTGCAGACCGGACGCGCGTCCGGCGGGCGCGATGTCTTTCCCAGCGTCGGCGCCGTGGCGTCGCTGTTCAAAGGCTATGACGCGGGCTACGCGGGGTTGATTCCGCCCTACATCGTGTTGACCGAACCGCAAGGGCGGTTTTCCGAAGCCGGATTTCTCGGCTCGAAATACAAACCGTTCGCCACCGGCGGCGATCCGGGTGCACCCCGCTTTGCCGTCGAAGGCGTCGTCGCGCCAGGCATCTCCGAGCAACGACAAAAGGACCGGCGCGAACTTCTCCAAAAGTTGAACACGCTCGGCCACTCCCTGAATGGCGACGCGTCGCTGAAGGCGCTCTATCAATCCGAGGACCAGGCCTACGAACTCATTCTCGGCGACGCTGGCAAGTTGTTCGATCTCTCGCAGGAGAAGGATGAGTTGCGCGAACGTTATGGGCGCAACACATTCGGGCAATCCTGCCTCATGGCGCGGCGGCTGGTCGAAAAGGGCGTTCCGTATATCACCATCAACTACAAAGGGTGGGACACGCACAAACAACATTTCCAGATCATGAACCGCAAACTGCCCGAGATGGACAAGGGCCTCGCGACGTTGCTTCAGGATTTGTCCGAGCGCGGTCTGCTTGATAGCACCATCGTCTGGTGGAGCGGCGAATTTGGCCGCACGCCCAAAGTGCTGTGGGAAGCGCCGTGGAATGGCGGACGCAATCATCACGGCAAAGTTTTCTCCGCGGTGGTCGCTGGCGGCGGGTTCAAAGGGGGGCACGTGGTCGGCTCCTCCGACGCGAAAGGCGATGACGTGAAGGAGCGGCCCGTGTATCCAGCCGATCTGATCGCCAGTATGTATGAGCTGATGGGCATTGATCCCAACGCGACGCTGCCGCATCCGCAGGGTCAAGTGATTCGTGTGGCGCCGACCGCGGCGGACGGCGTGAAGACCGGCGGGCGTTTGACGGAGATCATGTGAAAAGCTGAAAGCGGAAAGTTGAAATTGTGAAATCCAAACTCCCCTCGCGGCTGGCGGCTTTTTCCTGCTTTCTGCTTTCTGCTTTCTGCTTTTCTGCTAATGCCCAACCCGCTCCCCACGTTGGCTACGTCTATCCCGCCGGCGGGCGACAGGGCACGACATTTCAGATTGTGGTTGCCGGGCAGTTTCTGGACGGCGTTACCGACGCGCACGTTTCTGGCAGTGGTGTGAAAGCGGCCGTCGTTGATTTCAACAAGCCGATGCCGCAGGGCGAGTTCAACCGGCTGCGCGACAAGATGCGCGAGTTGCAGGAAAAAAGGCAGGCCGCGTTCAAGAACAACCGGAAAAGCGATCGCGTCGGCACCAACGCGTCCACAAACACGTGGACCGCCGCGGACGAAAAGCAGATCGAGGAAATCAGGACAAAGATTCTCAAGAATCCTCCCAACCGGAACGCATCCCCCGCCATCGCCGAAACCGTCACCATCAAGGTCACGCTGGGGGCGGACGCCGAGCCGGGCGAACGCGAAATCCGGCTCGCCACGCCCAACGGCTTGTCCAATCCACTCGTCTTTCGCGTCGGCAGCACGCCGGAGTTCTCCGCGCCCGGAGCCAAAGCGCCGAACCCGGATGCCGACCGCTTCAAGGATCGCTTCGACCGACAAGTAAATGCGACGCCGACCAACACCGACCTGCGCATCACACTGCCCGCCACCGTCAACGGCCAGATCATGCCCGGCGAAGTGGACCGCCTTCGCTTCTCCGCGCGCAAAGGCCGGCAACTCGTCGTCGCCGCCAGCGCGCGCGAGTTGATTCCCTATCTAGCCGATGCCGTGCCCGGCTGGTTTCAGGCGGCGCTCACGGTCTATGACGCGAAGGGCAAGGAACTCGCCTACAACGACGATTTCCGTTTTCATCCCGATCCCGTTCTCCATTTTGAAATTCCCAGGGACGGCGATTACGTCATCGAGATCAAGGACGCCATCTATCGCGGACGCGAGGACTTTGTCTATCGCATCACGGCTGGCGAGTTGCCCTTCGTCACGAGCATCTTTCCGCTGGGCGGCCCGGTCGGGGCTGAAACGAAAGTGGAGGTGAAAGGCTGGAATCTTGAAGGTAGCTCGCTGTTAAATTCAGCAGGGCCAAACGGGACCGCCGCAGCCCAGGGAGATTCCCTCTCCCCTTCGGAAGGGGAGAGGGTCAGGGTGAGGGGTGGCCTTCGTGACGACTCAGTCAGCACAGGCTCGGGTGAAGCGGGCGTCCCCCTCACTCCGGCCCTCTCCCCCGTCGGCGGGGGAGAGGGAGAAATTTCTCCCGCCCAAGTCGTCAAATTCGCATCGCCCGGCGTCTATCCAATCTCCGTCCGAAAAGGCGACTGGATTTCCAACCACGCTCCGTTCGCCGTGGACACGCTGCCCGAATGCCGCGAAGCTGAACCGAACAATGACGCGAAAAGCGCGCAACGCCTCACCCTGCCCGTCATCGTCAACGGCCGTATTGATCGCTCCGGCGATTGGGACGTGTTCTCGTTCGCGGGCCGCGCGGGCGAGGAGATTGTTGCGGAAGTCCACGCACGGCGGCTCGATTCGCCGCTGGATTCCGTGCTCAAACTAACCGACGCCACGGGAAAACAAATCGCCTTCAACGACGATTACGAAGACAAAGCTTCAGGCCTGAACACGCACCATGCCGATTCGTATCTCCGCGCCACGCTCCCTGCGCGCGGCACTTATTTTCTTCATCTCGGCGACACGCAACGCCAGGGCGGCGGCGAGTTTGCCTATCGCTTACGCGTCAGCGCGCCGCAACCGGATTTCGCATTGCGCGTCGTGCCTTCGAGCATCAGCGTGCGTGGTGGCGCGAGCGTGCCGCTCACCGTGTATGCGCTCCGCCAGGATGGCTGCACGAATGAAATCACGCTGGTGTTGAAGGACGCGCCCGCCGGCTTCACGCTCGACGGTGGCCGCGTGCCCGCGAACGCGGACCAGGTGCGCGTCACGCTCACCGCGCCACCCACGGCCACAGACGAACCTGTCAGCGTCAAGCTTCAAGGTCGCGCCGTGATTCAAGGCGATGCCGTTATTCATCCCGTCGTGCCCGCCGACGACATGATGCAGGCGTTCGCCTACCGGCATCTTGTTCCCGCGCGCGAACTGGACGTGGCTGTGTCGGGCCGCTTCATGTCCCGGATGGCGGTGAAGATTCTCGGCGACAGTCCCGTGAAAATTCCTGCCGGCGGCACGGTGCGCGTGCGCGTGGCCGGTCCGCCCGGCGCGTTCACCGACCGCCTGCAACTGGAACTGAGCGAACCGCCCGAAGGCATCACGATCAAAAACGTCTCGCCCAACCGCGACGGCGCGGAGATTGTGCTGCTGAGCGACGCGGCCAAAACCAAGCCCGGTCTGAAAGGCAATCTCGTCGTCACCGCCTACGCGACCGGGAATGCGGCCCCGCCGGGCAAGGCCAAGAAGCAAGCCAACAATCGCCGCGCCGCCTGGGGCACGCTGCCCGCCATTCCCTTTGAGGTCGTGGCGGAATGACCAAGGTCGCGAGAGGAGTTTTTCAAGAGATTCCCCTCCCTTGCCCTCTCCCCACTCCTTCGTCGTGGGGAGAGGGAACTCGTGTGGATACCAATGGCTCAGCCCGGGGAGCGCGTTGGCCACGTTGGGTTTTGTCGCGCCAGCGAGGCAAAGAGAAATTCACTCAGGCGTGCGCGACGCCCGAAACGCAGACACGCGTCCCCAAACCACGCCGACGATCAAGCCCACGAGATGGGCCGTGTTCGCCACGGGGCCGACAACTCCGGTGTAGCAGACCACCAGCCACACGAGCAGGATCGTCACGCTTTGCGGATCGAGTCCCACGCCGGAGGCGCGGTCGTATTTGCCGCGCATCCACACGTAGCCCGCCAGGCCGTAAACCACGCCGGACATGCCGCCGAAGTAGGGATTATGAGTGTAATAGAATTGCGCGAGGTTGGAACAGAGAGCGATGACGGCCACCAGTGCCGCCAATAGCCGCGAGCTTTGTCGCGCTTCGATCATGCAGCCGAGTTGGTAGAGCCACATCAGGTTGAAGACCACGTGGGGCAGGCCAAAGTGGATGAACATGGGCGTGAGCAGTCGCCACACTTCGCCGGCGAGAACTTCCGGCAGAAATTTGTCGGGTGTGCCTTCGGGATCGCAAATGAACAAACGGCGCAGGAAATCCAAGTTGGCGCCCAGATTCGAATAAATAGCCACGACGATGCAGGCGAAGGTGAGCGCGTAAGTCAAAACACCCACGCCGTGGCCGCCGAACTTTGGAAAAATACTCCGGCGCGTGCGGATGCGCTGGCGATAGGCGGCCAGGTCGTGCGCATCCGCTTCGCGCACTTTCGCCGCGGCGGTCGTGGCGGCGCGGAATTCCGGCGCGTTTGGATTTTTGCGGAAGGTCACCAGCCACGTCTGCGCCGGGGCGACCTGATCTTCCTCGCGAATCCAAATGGACCACGAACCGTCCGCCTCGCGTTCCAGTTCATTGCGGATTCCCTTCGCCAGCAGAAAATCGCCGAACGCGTTCGCTTGCATCTGGTCCGGCAGTTGGCCGATCTGTCTCATCTTTTTTTGAATTTGAAGGGTCCTCGCAATGTTACCCGATCGTGCGCGGAACTGGCGAGATCGGTTTTTGCGTCCTCGGGTGCGGGATCCGTGTCTGTTTCAGCGGTTTGTGAAAGGACACATTTGTCTGTCTAGTGGACAACGCATTTGGTGAGCGGTTTGTTAATCACGGGCGCGGCTTTACCCACAAGGCGGGCGCGCCGCTCAACTGCGTCCTCACTGGGCAATAAAATTGTGAATAACTTTTGGGGATGGGCGGGAGGCCGCGGCACGGTGTTTGCAATAGCAAGCAACCATGCGTTCAGTTACGTTCGAGACTCCATCAACTCACCAGCAAATTGAAGTCCTGCTCGATGGTCTGCCAATCCAGGTCCCAGCCGAAAGGCACTCCCTAATCGCCATCCGCTCGTATTTGGAAACGCTCGCCTTGGAGCAGCAGCGCATCGTCTGCGCCTTTAGCGTTGACGGCGAGCGCGCCAATCTCGGGCATCCGTTGGCAAACCGGAAAACTTTCAGGCGCGTGGACGCCAGAACCATCCAACTGGATCAAATGCCGCTGCAATTTCTCGAAACGGCGCTGCAACAAACCGCCCATGCGCGCGAACGGGTGGCGTCGGCAGTGACGCTTGTAATCGTCAATGAAGGCTGCGTGGCTCGTGAATTCTGGTGGAGCCTCACTCACGAACTCAAAGCTCCGTTGCTCACATTGAGTCTGTTGCCGGACGACATTTGCGGTCCGGCCAATGGCCGCGCTTCGCTCACGCAACTGCGCAAGTGGCAGCTTCAACAACTCGGCGCCATCATCAGAGACGTGGACGAAGCCTGCCATTCGGAGGATACCATCCTGCTGTCCAACGCGCTGGAAAACCGGGTGCTGCCCTGGCTGCAAAGTCTGCACGAACACATCA
>CAZNOE010000158.1:0-2103 GCA_964574525.1 uncultured Bifidobacteriaceae bacterium | reverse complement strand
CACGCCGTTCCGGAAAATCTCGCCCTCGGAGAAGATGTAAATGAAAGGCATCCAGTTGTTGTATGGGCCGATGGCGCATCCGCAGTTTTCGCAGAACCAGGCTCGCGGCGGGCACGGCGTGAAACAATGATGGCACACCGGAACCGCATCCGGTTCCTGCAAACTTGTTTCGAGTTCAGCACCCCAGGGGTCCGGTTTCGTTGGCGCCGCGCGCACCCACAAGATCAGACGATAAACCGCCATGCCACCGGCGACCACCGCCCCCAGCATCAGCAGCAAACCGAGATCCTCTGATTGAATCGGATGCATCATGTCCGGGCTCACCGCCGCCGCCCGCGCTTCGAATAGCTCACGGGACCTGTATGCTTCACCGGCTGCGAACCGTCAATGGCGCGCTTCAACTCCTTGATCTGGTCGCGCATCAGTGCGGCCTTCTCGAACTCCAGGTTGTTAGCGGCGGTAAGCATCTCCTCTTCGATTTCCTTGATCGTCTCGGTGATGTCCACGTCCATGCCCGCTTCGCGCAACACGCCGGCGGCCTGCTCGCGCGTCTCGGCGCGGACGACGAGGCTTTCTTCGACGGCCCGGCTGACGCTGCGGGGAGTGATATTATGTTCCTGGTTGTAGGCGACTTGCTTGTTGCGGCGATACTCCGTCACGGTCAGGAATTTCTTGATGCTGTCAGTCATCACGTCGGCATAGAGAATGACTTCGCCGTTGAGATGGCGCGCGGCGCGACCCGCCGTCTGAATCAAACTCGTCTCGCTGCGGAGAAAACCTTCCTTGTCCGCGTCCAGAATGGCGACGAGCGAAACCTCCGGAAGGTCGAGGCCCTCGCGGAGCAGGTTAATTCCTACCAGCACGTCGAATTCGCCTTTGCGGAGCGAACGCAAAATCTCGACGCGCTCGATCGCGTCAATCTCGCTGTGCAGGTAGCGCACATTCACACCGATGTCGCGCAGATAGTCCGTGAGCTCTTCGGCCGTGCGCTTGGTGAGCGTGGTCACGAGCACGCGCTCCTTCGAGTCGGCGCGTTTGCGACATTCTTCGATGAGATCGTCAATCTGCCCCTTGAGCGGCTTGAGCGTGACCTTGGGGTCAATGAGTCCCGTCGGCCGCACGACGAGTTCCACGACGCCCGGAGCGCCGGTCTCCGACCCGGCGCGTTGGGATGAATTGCTGAAGCGTGCCGGGTCGGAGACCGGCGCTCCTGCACTCTCCCGCGCCCATTCAACCTCCCGCCGCGCCGGCGTGGCGCCTACGTAAATCGTCTGGTTCTGCATGCTCTGAAACTCGTCGAAGCGCAGCGGGCGATTGTCCAGCGCGCTCGGCAGGCGGAAGCCGTATTCCACCAGCACCGTTTTGCGCGACTTGTCACCCTCATACATGCCGCCAATCTGCGGCACGCTGACGTGCGATTCATCCATCACCAGCAGGTAATCCTTCGGCAGAAAATCCAGCAACGTGCAGGGCCGCGAGCCGGGTGGACGTCCGCCGATGTGCCGCGAATAATTTTCGATGCCGGAGCAAAAGCCCATCTCCTCCATCATTTCGAGGTCGTATTCCGTGCGCATCTTGATGCGCTGGGCTTCGAGCAGCTTGCCTTGCTTCTCAAATTCGGCGATCCGCAAACCCAGTTCCTCGCGGATGGTGAAGATGGCGCTTCGCAATTTCTCGCTGGTGGTGACGAATTGTTTTCCGGGAAACACCGTCACGTGTTCAAGCTGCGCGATCTTGTTTCCCGTCAACGGCTCGAAGCGCGTGATGCGTTCCACCGTGTCGCCGAAGAACTCGATGCGCAATCCATCTTCGGTGTAAGCAGGGCAAAGCTCGATCGTGTCGCCGCGCACGCGAAACTGCCCGCGCTCGAACGTGATGTCGTTGCGGTTGTATTGCAGGTTGATGAGCTTTTCGAGCAGTTGCTCGCGCGTGAACGATTGCCCGACGTGCAGGTGGATCAGCATCGCCTCGTAATCCTCGCGGCTGCCGATGCCGTAAATGCACGACACGCTCGCCACCACGATCACGTCGCGCCGCGCGAACAGGCTGCTCATCGCCGAGAGCCGCATCCGCTCGATGTCGTCGTTGGTGGAGGAATCCTTC
>CAZNOE010000157.1:0-10169 GCA_964574525.1 uncultured Bifidobacteriaceae bacterium | reverse complement strand
CCAGTAAGTGCGCTGATCAAACGCGTCCCGAAAGCCGTAGCCCGTCAGGTGTTCCTGCGGAACTGGGGTAAACAATACCGCAGCGTTCCACTTACTCGGCGATGGAATGGTGTGGCCGCGCGCCACAAGCGGCCTTCGGAAGAAATCGATCACCAGTCCTGAATCCGCTTACGGGGAACCAAATTGAAAAACGCGGTAGAATCTTTGGGGCACAGTGAATGGCATGGTTATGGTGGCCGGAGGGCCACTATCGGTCCAGCTTGCAGTGGGACCTCCGGCGATCAATTGCCCGGATGGCGAAGCAAACCAAGTGCTCAGGTCCGGGGAAAATTCCACTTGATAAGTACGGCCGGCTTGGGCGTCCCAAGTCAGGCTGAAAGCGTTCTGGTCGGGCAGAGCCTGCACCCTGGCCGCAATAGACGGTAGCGGGATAAAGCCTGCCCGCTGCAAACCGCGTTGGATTTCCTCGTTCCGCATGAAAAGCTTCCAGACGCGCTGGGTTCGATAGTTCTCGAGCATAATGACGATGGGGCCTTGATCAATTCCCAACTCATCCGAACCATACCACTGGGCGCCCAGGTTAAACGCGTCACGGAAGCCGTACGCTGTCCAAATATTCCTCCGGAAGTGGCTGTAAAAATAGCTCAAGGTCGGCAGGGAGAATTCGGGGGTGAAGGGCATGGAGCCGCCAGCGGCGGTTGGGGCAATCGTGCCATCGTCATTTTGGGCCGGTGGGGCCCCGCGTGCGGCATAGCCCGTGGGCCCGTCACAGGCGGTCAATCCCCAAACGTTGCTGCCATATCCTACCCGGCTCAACGGGTTCGCAATGCAATACGCCCGCTGCGCCAGGCTCGCCCGACGTGAGTTCTCGAAGTAGGTGCTGTTGTGGCCGTTCATGTAAGGGTCAGCAATATGGCGGAAATCAATCCAGCAGTGGGAATACTGGTGTCCAAACAACGGTGGAAACGGGACGAAAGCCTGACCATAATTGGTGGCCCACGTGTATCCGCTGGTCCATCGGTTCCAGGCGGATGCGGGCAACGGATTGGTCGCAGCGCCGAGGCCGAGACCATAGAGAACCATACCCTCGTTATACCCAACCCAATTGTTCGCGAGGAAACTTCCGGGCGGGTTCCAGCCCATAGAAACTGCGTCAGTCCCTCGGGCCATCCAATTCCAATCCACGCGATTAAATATCGCCTCTGCCATCGTCCGAATCGTGGTCTCATCGGTGTTGGTGCCATCGAAATACTGTTTGGCGTAAAGCATCCCCGCCAGCAACAAGGTCGTATCAATGGAAGACAGTTCCGAGGAAGGGGAGCGAATGGCGGCGTTCATATCCAGGAAATGATAGAACCATCCCTTGTATCCGATGGTGCCTGAGGTGTTGCTGCCTTGCGGCCCGTTGAGAAAAGTATTCAACGTCGTGAGCACTCGCGTCACGCCCTGGGTTCGTGAGATCCAGCCGTGGTCAATACCAATTCCGATGGCCGTCAGCCCGAAGCCCACCGCCGCGACGCTGCATGGCGAGGTGGTCGTGCTGCGATCCGGGACCAGGCCATTGCTCGGATTCGCCAGGTACCAAAAGTAATCGAAACTGGTCTGCTGAACGTACTCCAGAAATTCATCATCATTCGCAAAGGGACGAGGCACTGCGGCAAGCGTGGCGGAAGGGAGGCTTTCCTGGGAACTCGTGGTCACCGACTTGACCTGGTAAAAGTTCGTCTGCCCATTAACGACACCCACACTGACATCACAGAAGCCCGGCGACGTAAGCAAGCTCGGACTCTGCGCGACGAAAGGTCCGCCGTTGCTGAATGAACGGTACACACGATAGCCCGCGAGGTCGCTTTCAGAATTCCTGTCCCAATGCAAAACGATGCTTTGGTCCCCCGCACGGCTCACAAACCCGGTGGGGGCCTCGATGGCGACAACCGATTGGAAAGTGATTGCCAGGAGAAGAATCTCGAAGGCAATCGTGCGTTTCATTTTCGATCAGAACCTTTAATCGCGGCCAAAGCTCTCGATGGAATATGTCAGCCAAGCCGCCTTACGGGGTAGCGACCTTATAGAACCGCTTGGCTGCGGTTGAGGGGTCGCTCGCGGACTTAACCGTCCCGTCACCAAGCACGGTGGTCAGCAGGGTCCAACTTCCGGCACCAAGATCATCCCGGTAGAACACCCGGGAAACCACGCCCGCCTGCGTCGGGAAAGAAATGATGATGTTACCGCCCGACCGCGCCGCCGACACGCTTATGCCGACGGTGGGTACCAGCATGAAGTGATTCGGATTGGAGTTGCCCGTGGTTGCGATGCGCAGCGTGCTGAGACCGTCCAGCTTCACCACGACCGGCGCAGTCAGCCCATCATCCGTCAATGGCACCCAATCGTAGATATTATAGGCGCGTCCGACGATACCCCAACGCCCGAGCCGCTTGATCACCTGATTGGTCGCTCCTGCTCCACTGATGACTTGATCCAAATACATCGAGTAGCCGCCGAGGCCAGAAAAGCGTCCGTAAACATGATAGTTGCCGGTTGGATAAACCCGGGTGTAGTTGGCCCAATCCCCGTTCCCAAACCAGGTGAGGTCATAATCACGCGCGCCCACATCAATGAACCTTTCCCGCAGGTAATCCTTGGTGAGGTCTTCGGGAATCCCGCCGATCCGATACGTGAATTGCTCGGGAGCAAAGGGCGAATGTTGGAAGTCGATGTTCGTCGTTGCTCCGAGACCTGCGTACGCTTCCGGGAACCACGGATTAATGTGCAGTCCGCCATCATAATCGAAATCCTCCGCTTCAACCATGTAATTGGCCTGGCTGAAGGTATCGAAGCGATTCGTCACGCTGATACTGTGATTGAGGGAATTGGTCACGGTAATGATTGCCGTGTGGCTCGCGTTGGGCAGGAGACCGGAATAAACCACGTTGTTACTCGAGGCCGACCCAGTGATAACCAGGCTCGAGGAGACGTCCATGCCGTCCAGGTTCACTCTGATGCCGCCGGGAGGAAAAGTGGCGCCCGTCGTGGTAACGATAAAACGGAGGGTGTTGGTGTACTCGAACGGATGCGTGCCGGTGGGATAAAGGTTGCTTAGCCGTGGCAAATCCACCTGGGCGGCGACGAGCATGAAAAAGCCCGGTAAGAGATTGCCGCCGCTGGTGACGCGCAAGGTGTCCTTGCCGTTGAGGATCACATTTGCGAGGAAGCCGTTGGTGTCCTTCAGAAAGACGTTGTCAAAAGTGCTCCAGCCGCGGCCGCTGGCAATCGTGAAGGTGCCCAAATCCGTGGTGGTCGTATCGGGGTTCACCTTGCTCAAAGTCAGCGTCCCTGTGAGACCTACATCGGTTGCGAGGCGAGCGATAACCCAGTTGGTGCTGTTAGGCCAGTCCCGTGTGTAGTTCACCCATTCGCTGAAGTTAAACGGGTCGATTCTGTAATCGAGCCTGCCCGCAACGAAAAGATTCTTGCGCAGGTAGTCCCCCGACACGCCGGTGGCCATCAGATCATCGGGGCGATACAGATGGCTGCCGCCGGCATTCAGGTTATGCTCGTCCACACCCTCCACGCCCACTTTCCCGAAGTAGCAGTTGGGATTGCCGCCGGTGCTGCAGAGGTCGGGATTATTGATGTACATTCCGTTGGTAAAGTCGAAGTCCTCGGCCTCCCACAGATACACGATCGGCGGGACTCCGACCCAAGTGGTTTCAAAGTACGTGCTCGCGCTGGCCGTGAAGCCAAAGGCATCCGTCACGGTGATGGACGCCGTGTAAGTCAGGTTGGATTGGATTCCGTAATAGGCCACATTCTTGTTCGACGCCGAACCGCTGATCGCCAGGCTCCCGGAGACATCCACTCCGTTCACCAAAAGATGAATGCCGTTGCTGTTGATAGTAAAACCGCTCGGCGAGCTGACGTTGAAGGTGATGCCATCACTGGGATTGACGAAGATCATGTTGAGCGGGAAAACGCTGCTAATGACGGGCGGGATCGGCCCACTGATTTGGTCCAGAACAGCATCGTCGAAATAAGCAGAGCCACCTTGATTGCCAGCCTGAAGATAGGCAAACCGATAACGAACTGAGGTAGTCCCGACTGGCGCTACCAACTGGCTCACCGAACCCGTGACCGCATACGTGGTGAAATACGGGTCACCGGTAGCGACCGCGGACGACAGATCGCAAGCGTTCGTTACCGAATATGGAAACCAGGCGTCCGTGCCCACACTCGCGGCGAAATTATCCGACTTGTAAAGGGCGAGAACGTTACTGCTCGCGCCGAGGAACGAAACTTCAACCCAGACGAGGCAATTCGGCCCCAACACGTCGGAGCCTCTTGTGAAGAACCATCCGCCGGCGTGATACGCCGAGCCTGGAGCACTGCTGAAATTCTGGTATATGCCCGCCACATTGTTGGTTGGGGCCGGCAGATACGAGGCGCCCCACTCCTTCCAATAGAGAGTTCCCGACGAAGGTGGCGAATGGGTGGGGACGTTGCTCTCGACCCAGAAATTACCTAAAGGAGGATCGCCAAAATGTTGGGCCGTCGGCGGCTCAAAGCGCGTCCAGCCGACCGGAATGACGTGCCCGCTATTGCCTTCGAAACTTGGGTTAACCAGAAGATTGCTGGCCTGAGCCGGATGGTTGGCCAGCATCAAGGCCGCGGCAAGCGCCAGAATTGTGAAGTATGAGGTTTTTATTCTTTCGTTCGAGTTCCGAGAAAACGGACAGTTGTTCGGTACGGAGTTGATGCGCTTTTCCATAGACGGATGGTTTCCAGCCTCCACGTGTGCTTAACACACGAGCAGGCCACTTTCACTATTGCCTACGAGGCCGTGTTGTCAACCTCTCGGGTCCTCTGAGTGGTCAGTGGCGCGCTTTCCCTCGATTCACGCGTGGCTCCCCCTCTGGCCGGTGGAACTTGCGCTTGCGAACTGGCTCAATGGTTTTCGGGCGCGGCTTGGGCACGAGCACGATGGGGCAGCCTTCGTAACCAAACGCGCGGCGCATTTGATTGCCGAGATACTTCTTGTATTGATCCGAGAACAATTCGTCGCGGTTTACGAAAAGCAAAAACGTGGGCGGAGATTGGCGCACCTGCGTCGCGTAAAAAAACTTCAAACGATGGCCTATGTCGCTCACCGGCTGCCGGCGTTCCACGGCGTCTTGCAGCGTGCGGTTCAAAATCGACGTCGGAATTTTCTGCTGCAACTGCGCGGCGACGTAACGCACAGCTTCGAGCAGGCGGTCGAGGTTAAAACCGGATTTGGCCGACGTGAAAATCACCGGCGCGTAATCGAGAAAAAATAATTTCTCCTGCACCCACGTTCCGAATTCGCCAAGCATGGTCAGCGGATTTTCGTTGCCTTCGCGTCGCGTCTTTTTCTTGCGTCGTTCAATTTCCTCCACGCGTGCGTTCCGCGTGGCTTCCTCGAACAAGTCCCACTTGTTGATGACCACGATGCACGCCTTGCGCGCCTCGACAATCCGGTCCGCGACTTTTTTGTCCTGCTCCAGAATTCCTGATTCGGCATCGAGCACGAGCACCGCAATGTCGCACCGTGCGATGGAATCTTCCGCGCGCTGCACGCTGAAGAATTCGACCGAATCGTTCACTCGCCGTGTCTTTCGCATCCCGGCCGTATCAATCAAAACGTATTTTTGCCGCACGCCGTCGGTTTCGACTTCGAACGGCACATCAATCGAATCGCGCGTCGTGCCGGGAATGGGACTGACGATGACGCGCTCGGATTGCGTGAGCGCGTTGATGATGGAGGATTTGCCGACGTTGGGGCGGCCGATGATGGCGAGCTTGGGCGGCGATGCTGGATGCTGGATGCTGGATGCTGGATCAACGCCGTCCGCCGCCATGGTCCCTTCAACACCGTCTGGCGGCAACTCCGCAAACGCCGCGTCCATCAGGGCTTCAATGCCTTCGCCGTGAATAGCGCTGACGGGAAAAACTTTCTCGAAGCCGAGTGTAACAAACTCATGCGCGCCAGGCTCGGCGCGGCTGGTATCCACCTTGTTGACCGCGACCAAAACCGGCTTGCCGCAGCGGTGCAAGCGGGCCGCCACTTCGCGATCCAGCGGCACAACGCCTTCCTGCACGTTGACGACAAGAATGATGACGTTCGCCGCTTCGATTGCCAGGTCCACCTGCTCAATCGTGGCCTTGACGATGACATCGGTGGCCTTCTCGCGCCGCAACAAACCGATGCCTCCCGTATCCACCAGCGTGAATGGCCGGCCGTGCCATTCGGCTTCGGCGCTGAGGCGGTCGCGGGTCACGCCCGGTTCGTCGTGAACGATGGCGATTCGCCGTCTGACGATGCGGTTGAACAACGCGGACTTGCCGACGTTGGGGCGACCGACGATGGCAATCAAACCTGACATGCGCTCAGAATGAAGCAGCGTCGCCTTTCGCGGAAGTGAAAAGCTTTCGTCGCGCGCGGATAAAGAGCAGCTAAAGAGCTTGCTTTCACGCGCCGTTATGCGAGAAAAGCGTTGCCGGCCAGTGCGGCCAGCAGCTTCACCATGTTCAACAACGAAAACCTGGAAGAAAGGAATTCACTATGAATGACACTGCAAGTAACGCGGGCGCAGTCGGTATGGGGTTGGCGATGGTGTTGGTCCTCGTGGTCATCGGTCTGGGCTTCTACCTGTTCTACTGCTACTGCGCCAAGCGCATTTGCGAGAAGTGCGGGGTGAATCCCGGCATCCTGATCTGGATACCGATTGTGAACCTCATTCCCCTCTTGCAAGTGGCCAAGATGGCGGTGTGGATGATCATTCTGTTCTTCGTCCCAATCGTGAACCTCGTGGTTGCCATCATGATGTGGGCAAAAATCTGCACCGCGCGCGGCAAAAGCCCGTGGCTCGTGATCATGATGTTCATCCCCATCGTGAATATTGTCTTCATGCCGTATCTCGCGTTTTCGGATTAGCTCGTTAACCTTCTGGAGAATTCGCGCGCAAAAAACCGGTGTGTCGCTGGAATGGCAACCACGCCGGCCCGATTTTGTGTTTCGCAAAAGTGGCTTTGTGTCGAGGCCGGTTAGTGGCCGGGCGCGGCGAGCGTAAAATTCACCAGCGAGATTTCACCGCGGTTCACTCTGACTTCCCGCGTGATTTCATTTGTGCTCTGCGCTTTGCGGTGCAGCGCGCGGAGGGTGTATTTGCCGGCCGGAATGTTGGGGATGACGAAATTGCCATTCGTGTCAGTGATGGCGAAGAACGGATGCTCCACGACTGACAGGTAGGCAAATTCCCAGGGATGCAAATCGCACTTTACGCGTAGAAAATTCTCGGGTGACGGCAACTTCACGAGACGGCTGGACGACCGGGCCATCAGCATCAGATTCATCTCCGGATTGTTCGTGGTCGTGAGCTGGACGTTGTGAGGGATTTGATCCGCACTGCGAAAGAGCACTTGTTGGCCAGCCATGACAGCGCTCACGTAAGGTTGAATCTGACAGTTCACGAATACCAACTCGTGGTTGGTCTGCGCGGCTTCGTAGCGCCTTCGGTCGAGGCCGCCCACGATGGAAACCAACACATCCGCCAGTCCGCCGTCAGAGCCGACCACGAAGAACCGAGTCGTCGGAGTGTTGGTTTGCAATCTCGCACATGGCGGCTGACTGCTCATGTCAATCGGCTTCTCGGGCGGGGGCTCGCCACGCAGCGTCACGCGACCCGCGATTGCTGAGGTGAAATTGGTGTATGCCGACGCAATCACCGTGGCACTTACACCGGCCGGCGCGGGAGGAAGCGTGCGATCCGGTGGCACGGGGGGCGTTTCCGGAGCCGTCTCGACGGCATCCCCAACGAGCGGCGATTGGGCCGCTTCAGCCGCGCTCCGGGAATTCACAGTCTGGCGAGAGGTGATCCGTAGAGTATTCCCCGCAACGCGGTCAGTAGTCCTTGACGGCTGATTTTCGGGTGCGGATTCGGACGTTAAGGGCTCCTTGTGCGAATCGGATAACTGGTTCTTGATCACTACCAATAGAAGACAGACGGCTATCAGCAGCAATAGATTTGCGATGACCCACAGTGGGCGAATGCTCTGCGCATTCTGGCTGGGCTTCTGCGCCATGGTCGGATCAACACCGCAACCGTTCAAGAGTTTCGCGCGGCACCCGTACTACAATAATGGAACTTTGCGCACGGAGCAACGGCCTTCCGCCGGCTGAAATTGGCAATTGAATGGCCGCACTGTTTGGGGCAGATTACGCGCGTGAAAGCGACGACGAAACGCCAACAGGACATGCAGAAGAAAGATGGGCGCGTGGATTACGAGAAGCTTCGTAAGGATGGCTACAGCGATCGTTTGCTTGCCAAATGGGAACAGGGCTGACCCCTATTCGTTCTTTCGCAGCCGCATGAACTCGGAAAAATCAGTGTATCGCGGGATGTGTTCCTCGCTCATGACTTGTGATTGATTTCCGCGAGGCTGGGAACTGTTACGCAAGTGCGCCAGAGATTCTTGAATCGCCTTGAGCACGTTAAACCACATCCGCAACTTCCTGCGCATTGATGATGGCTTGGCCACGAGCGGCATGCCGCAGACAAACGATTTCACCGCGTTGCGGCAGGCGGGTTTCGACGTTGTCATCAACCTCGCGTTGCCCACGTCCGACAACGCTCTCCCAAACGAACGCGAACTGGTTTCCGCGCAGGGCATGACTTACGTCCACATCCCGGTGAAGTTCGACGCGCCGCAGCCGGCGGACTTCGAGCGGTTCACGCGCGTGATGGATGCCTGCGCGGGCCAGCGCGTGTTCGTCCATTGCGCGGCGAACAAACGCGTCTCGGCGTTCGTGTTTCTGCATCGCTTGAGCCACGGCACGGATCGCGCCACCGCCGAAAGTGATCTCAAAAAGATCTGGCAGCCGGATGGTGTGTGGCGTGAGTTCCTGAACCAAAGCCTCGCCGGACTCCGGGAACCGCCATTGTGATTAAAGCTCACGGCTTTTTGCCGCCGTTGCCGGTTGCCTTTGGCGGGATTTTGCGGGATGCTATTGCCGGATCAAGTTCCGATCACCGCGGCGAAGGCACCGGACACCGGCCTCGACCGGCGAAGACCAAATCGTATGGAAGTTTATTTCGGAAACCTGACGGCCAAGAATGCGCCATTGGACCAACTGGCGGAGGATGTGTCGTTGCTTGTGCATGATGCCGAGGAATTGGTCCACGCCAGCGGCGCTAAACTATCGGCAAAGACCCAGGCGGAGCTTGAGAACGCGCTGGAGCGGGTGAAGACCCGGGGCGAACGCATCAAGCAGCAGGCATTGGCGGGTGCCCGCGCCACCGATCGAATCGTTCGACAGTATCCCTACCAATCACTCGCGGTAGTGTTCTCGCTGGGCTTCATCCTTGGTGCGCTCGTCAAAGGGAAATAGGCGACTCGTCCACTCCGCCGTTTAATCGTTTCAAAACGAACCGATCTCGTGCCCGATCCGCTCTTGCTGATTCTTCCAGATTTGTTTATTGTCAGCGTGTGCGCCGCGGAAGCTTAAGACCTTAAGACCTTTCGCCATGCCTTTGATTGTATGACAAATCAACTTGCGACCCTCACCTACCTCAAACAGAAGATCGTTGATCTGAGCCTTGATTTCGGCCCGCGAGCGCTGGTGGCTCTGCTGATCATGTTGGCCGGGTTTTTTGTTTCGCGCTGGATCGTGGGCGCGGTTGCGCGCGGGCTGGGCAAAATGGAGATGGAGCCGCCCGTACGCCAGCTCCTGCTTCGAGTGGCACGACTTTTCGTCATGTTGTTGTTCGTTCTGCTCGCCCTGCAAAACCTGAATGTGCAGTTGCTGCCATTGATTGCCGGACTCGGTGTGGCGGGGGCGGGCATCGCGTTTGCGATGCAGGGTGTGCTCGGGAATCTATTCGCGGGGTTGACGATCATTTTCACCAAGCCATTTCGCGTGGGCGAGTACGTGTCCATGGTCGGCGTGGAGGGCCGGGTGGAGGCCATCGAGCTGTTCAACACGAAACTCAGTCATCCAGACCTTTCAAAAGTCGTTGTTCCAAACCGCAAAATCGTCGGCGAGATTCTTCATAACTACGGCAAGATCCGGCAACTTGATGTGGCCGTGAGCGTGGCCTACAACACGGACCTCAACGCCGCGCTGGCCGCCGTGAACGACGTGCTCAAGCAAAACC
>CAZNOE010000156.1:4478-10193 GCA_964574525.1 uncultured Bifidobacteriaceae bacterium | reverse complement strand
CCCGAATAACGGCAGGCGGACCGTGAATGTTGTCCCGATCCCTTCCGCGCTCTCGCAGGTGATCCTGCCGCCGTGCACTTGAACGCAGTGTTTGGCGATCACCAGTCCCAAGCCGGTTCCGGGCAAATGACTCGCGTTGCCCCCGCGTTGAAAGGCAGTGAACAATTGCTTCTGATCGGCGCTTGGTATGCCGATGCCGCGGTCCGTCACGCGAAAGACCGCATCGCCATTCGTTTGTTCCAACGTGAACTCGACGGGCGCGCCCGCCTCGGAATACTTCACGGCATTCGACAACAGGTTCGTCAGAATGTGGCGCAGAAGGCTTTCATCGCCGTGCGCGGTGGAAAGAATCCCGGGGCGGAAATGAATCGGGCAGCGGCCAGCCGTGACGGAGTACACTTGATTCGCCAGCCGTTCGCAGAAGCCGGCGAGGTCCAGCGGCGCGAGCTTGAAGTCGAGTTTGCCCGCCTCGGCCCGGCCCAGCAGCAATACGTTCTCCATCAGGTTGCCCATGTGGCGCGTGGCCTGCATGATGTGCTGCAACTGACTCTGGCGTTGCTCGGGCTTCAACCGGTCGAGATAGGCGTTCAAGTTTTCCGCCGCGGAAAGAATCACCCCGAGCGGCGTGCGAAATTCGTGCGACACAATCGAGACAAACCGGCTGCGCAGTTCATTCAATTCGCGTTCTGCGGCGAGCGCATGATGCAATTCCGTCTGCGCCCGCCGGCGTTCCGCCACTTCGCCGCGAAGCTGCGCTGTGCGTTGCGAGACTTGACGCCGCAGCAACCAGATCCAGACCACCGCCGCAGCGGCAATCGCGAATGTACCCGAGAGAATTCTCCCCACGGGCAACGGCTCCCACCACGGCGGCCGGCCCAGCACGCGCAAATCCGACGGCTCGCGAAGCAAAAGGCGGAACGAACGGATTTGATTCAACTCTCCCAGTTGCACCGCGCAAATCCCGCTGACCTGGAGGTAGGAATTCTTCAGCAAACCGGCCAGCGTGTTCGTGCCGGGGAACTCCCAGAGCGCCTCAAAGATCGTATCGCCCGATTGCAGGGCCAACACTTGATGCTTGAGGGCGCCAGCCTGGCGACTTTCGTTGGCGAGCAGGCGGGCTTTGAGCGTCACGAGCTGCCCGTCATACCGGCCGGAAAAAATGTCGCTCGTGCCCGCCGTCACCGCCACTGGGGGCGCGCCGGTACCCACGCGGCGAAACTCCGCGTCCTGAAGCAGCGGCGTGAACGTCGCCGCCGTCGGCGCGCCCACGACTTCGACGCGTTCGCCCGGATGGAGCGGTACCATCGGCGGACGTTCCACGTATTGCGCCTGGGGATTGCCGCGCGCCAGCGGGACAAGCAACCGCACTTGCACCGGTCCCTGGCCGTCGTGCAAGGTAGAGATGACCGCTCAATGAATGAAATGCGACCAGGCCCGCGACCTTGACGCGCACGTCCGATTGCCGGCGAAGTTCCGGCTGCGAACTCAGCGATAGCGGCGACTGGCGGAACGGATCGGTTTTTCCGTATTGAACGAGGAAAAGGTGATTCGTCCCGGGGACGTAGAGCGTAAACCCGGTGGGTTTGCTCTCCGCATCCACCTCTGTCCAGCAAACGCCGCGCAGGATCACCCGCGCATCCAGCCATTCCGTGGGCAACGCCGCGCCGGGGAACGGCTGAATCACCGCGTGAAAGCGCAGGCCGCCGGACGACACGAACAACTGCGCCCGCTCCGGATCTTTGGCGATGTCGCGGACCACGCCCTCGACCTGCACCCATTGACCGGACAATTCGCCGGCGGCCAGTCGAGTGGCGGGCGTTTCGCACGGTTCCGGAATCGGCGCTGTTCCTTCGACCCGCACGCCGGCGCGGTTGACGAACGGCGCGAACGTCCCTGCCGCAGCCGTTCCTTCCACCGTCACCACTTGTCCCGACACGGGCCGATAGTCCGTGTTGGTATAAACGACCCGGATTCCCGCCGTCTCGTCCTGCACGTAAATCATCACCGCGCCACGCTCGGCGTAGGTGACCATTCCCCGCAAACACACGGGATGCGGGAAATGGCGGCTGATTTCCACGCCCAAATCAAGCACCTGCCGGGCGGTGGTTAACACGGAAAGATTCGTGTCCATCGTTGGAGCGGCGCGCGCCAGGGAAAACGAAAGGATGAAGAACGCCGCGCCGGCGAAAGGAGCCACTGACCCGAAGATTGGGGAGCGCTGCCCCGAAAGATTTCCCTTCACTGAACGCATGCAGGGAACCGTTCGTCGGTCCCCACGCAAACGGCAGGCGAGGCCGGCGCGCGCCCCGATTACAACTGTATCGTCCAAGCTCAAGTTCAAGTACTGGCATTGAGATACACTTACCCGCCATCCTCCCGCAATACTCCCAGTGGGTAATTGTGGGCCGTTGCGACCGGGTGCTAGTGTCACCGCCAGGCAGAAAAACATAACAAAAAAAGACCATGAACACACAAGCCTCCATCCACCGTCACAACAAACTCATCTCGCAGAAGGCCGCGTGGCTCACGCTCCTCGGTCTCGCCACCGCGTTGCTCGGCTCGGATCAACAGCCGCTGGCCCTGATTGCTCCTGCGCCTCTCACCCTTCAAGCTCAACCGCAAACTGCGCCGCCGGCAACGCAACCGGCAAGCTTTCTCGCGTGGGATGCCGACTCCAAAGATTACGACGCCAAACCGGGCGAACTCACGGCGCGATTCACCTGTTTCGTCACCAATGTCTCCAGTGAAGTTGTGGTGATTCGCGAACTGAAACGCTCGTGTGGTTGCACTGAGGCGAAACTGCCCGAACAACCCTGGACGATGTCCCCCGGAACGAATGGGGCCATCGTGGCGACAATTGATCTCCTTGGCAAAGTGGGACGAATATCAAAGACGCTGACCGTGGAAAGTTCGGCGGGCTCGAAAACCCTCCTGTTAAACGTCAACATCCCGCCCGCGCCCGCCGCGCCGGCCACGATCAACAGCTCAACCGCAGAGCGTCAAAAATCAATTCCCTCAACGGAAAACGATTCCAGGAATGCTGGCGAATGACCCGCGACCCGATCCGATTTCCTCCCGCAGGTCTGCCGTGTTGACCTTGGCTGGCTTGGGCGTCTTTCAGTGTCATCCTGAGAATTGTTTAATCAGCGCGGCCTGGTTGGACAGAGAATTTTGTCGGAGCACTGCGTTCCCCGGCATCAACCAGCGATCGTGCTTTTCTGGTTCTCTCATTAACACCCAGTTTCAACTGGGTGTCCGTTGTCGTGCGACCCTTTGAACCGTTTTCAACGGTTTGCCGCGTGGTCGGGCATCCGAAAACCGCTGAAGCGGTTGCGTCGTCTCGGTCATCTTTCCACCCCGCTGAAGCAGGGTGTTAATGAGAGATGGATGTCTGCGTTACGATTCCGGCTCGACTTTCGGCGGAACAAATTTCAAATTCCCGTCATGGCACTGACGCCTTCCACCATGCTGCCGCTCGGCACGACCGCGCCTGATTTCAAGTTGCCGGACACTAACGGAAAAACCGTCTCGCTCGCGGACTTCAAGGGCAAGCCGGCGTTGCTCGTGATTTTCATGTGCAACCACTGTCCCTACGTGAAGCACGTCCGCTCCGGACTCGCGCAACTGGCGCGCGACTATTCCCCGCGCGGCGTCGCCATCGTCGGCATCAACGCGAATGACGCGGCGAATTATCCGGAAGACAGCCCGGCGAAGATGGCGCAGGAAGTGAAATCCGCACGTTATGTCTTCCCCTATCTCTATGACGAATCGCAGGCTGCGGCCAAGGCCTATCGCGCCGCTTGCACGCCGGACATTTACCTCTTCGACAAAAACCGGAAGCTCGTCTATCGCGGGCAGTTTGACGACAGCAGGCCTGGAAACGGAATTCCCGTCACCGGCAAAGACCTGCGCGCGGCGCTCGATGCGGTACTGGCGGGCAAGGCGGTCCCCGCCGACCAGAAGGCCAGCATCGGCTGCAACATCAAGTGGAAATCGGGGAACGAACCGGATTACTTTTGATTTTTTTCCGCCTTGCAGATGCGAAAGAGTCGGTCCATCCCATTTATTGTTTTGGCAGCCTTGGCGCTCACATTCCTGGCTTGGCTTGTTTTCCGTCCGCGCGAGCCTGTTTATGAAGGAAAGACCCTGAGTGCCTGGTTGATCGAGTATCACACAAACCGTTGGCCATCGGATGTTGAGGCGAAAACAGCCATTCGACATTTTGGGACCACTGCCGCGCCGGTGCTCTTGAAAATGATGTCCACAAGGGAGTCCCCGGTCAGGTTGAAGTTGCTGGCGCTTGTCCCCAAGCAGTATCAGGCCCGGTTTCACCTGCAGACCGCAAACGATTATACGAGGAGGATTTCAAATTCCCGGCGTGTCGGTGCGTCCGGATTCGTGGCTCTCGGGGAAAACGCCAGGCCTTTTGTTCCCCAATTGATTGCATTGCTCGAGGACAAGAACAAGGACGTCCGCTATCTGGCGGTTTTTACCCTGCGCTGCCTTGGCCCGGTGGCCAAAGATGCGTTGCCCGCGTTGACCAATTGCCTCGCTGACCCCGATTTCGCTGTGCGGGACGATGCTGTCATTGCCTTGGGAACGATTCACGCGGACCCAGAGAGCTTGGTTCCCCTCATCATCGAGTTTCTCGGAAAATATCGGGCCGACGAAATTCTCTGTCGCGATGCTATAAACTCGCTAAGGCAATTCAAGACGGACGCCAAACCGGCCGTCCTCATTCTTCTATCGTTGCTTAATGACAACAACTCCAATATCCGAAATACAGTCACCAACGCTCTTAGAGAAATTGACGCCGAAGCCGCTGCCAAAGCAGGTGTCAAATGAAGTGCTTAGTCATGTCCAGATCCCGATCTTAATCCGCGTTCATTCCATGGCTAAAAAACCCATCCGAGAATCCTTTCTCGGGATCGAAATCGGCGGCTCCAAACTCCAAGTCGTGGTGGGTGATGTCGCGGTTAAGATACTCGAACGCCAGCGCCTGGCTGTGGATCACACAAAGGGAGCTGCCGGCATCCGCAGCCAAATCGAAGTCGCGCTCACCAAGGTTCCGCCGACCAACAAAATCTCAGCAGTTGGTGTCGGCTTCGGCGGGCCCGTGGATTGGCGCACCGGCAGGATCGCCCGCTCACACCAGATCGAAGGATGGTCGGGGTTCGACCTTGCCGCCTGGCTGGGAAATCTCGTTGGCGCGCCGGTGTTTGTTGATAACGATGCCAACGTGGCTGCGCTCGGCGAGGCGCTAAATGGAGCGGGGATGGAATTGAATCCGGTCTTCTATGTCACACTCGGCAGCGGCGTGGGCGGCGGGTTGGTCGTGGATGGGAAGATTTTTCACGGCGCTACGCCCGGTGAATCGGAGCTTGGCCACGTGCGGCTGGATCGTGTCGGCACAATTATGGAATCGCGCTGCTCTGGCTGGGCCGTGGATGCGCGCATCCGGGAGTTGAAGGCGCGTGAGCCGGATTGTTTGTTGGCCAAACTGTCCGCCAATACCGACGGCGGCGAAGCGAAGCATTTGTCAGCGGCTCTGGAACAAGGTGACGCGCACGCAGGCCGCATTCTGCGCGAGACGGCGGCGGACCTGGCCTTCGGGCTTTCCCACGTTGTTCACCTGTTTCACCCGGCGGTGATCATTCTTGGCGGCGGGCTCTCTCGCGTTCGCGAGCCGTTGCGCACGGCAGTGGAATCCGCGCT
>CAZNOE010000156.1:0-4378 GCA_964574525.1 uncultured Bifidobacteriaceae bacterium | reverse complement strand
GGGCTATGGACTTAGTTGACATTCTGACGAAGGATCAAATCCTCACGGATTTGCAGGCAGCCGACCGCTGGACAGCGATTGATGAACTGATCAACAATCTTGTGGCCACGGGCAAAATCCAGGCCGAACACCGCGACGCCATCGCTGCGGTGGTCAAAAAGCGCGAGACTTCCATGAGCACGGGCATCGGCTTCGGCATCGGGATTCCGCACGCGTCCACGGATTTGATCAAAGAGGTCGTCGGCGCGCTGGGGCGCTCGCGAAAAGGGATGAACTTCGACGCGCTCGACAACCAGCCGGTAAACCTCGTCATGCTCTTCCTCGTTCCACAAGGCCAGTTCCAGAAGCATCTCCATACGCTGGCGAACATCGCCAAGCTGCTGCACAAGGCTGAATTCCGCCAGGCTCTCGACCAGGCACCGGACGCCGAGGCGATGCTGCGCGTGATCAAGGAACAGGGGAAGAAGTAATTCGTTGAATCGTTGAATGGGTTAAATGGTGATTGGTTGAATCGGAAGCTGACGGCAAAACGCGGTTCCACCCATTTAACGATTTAACTCATTTAACCATTTAACAACCAGCCCGTGCTTCCGCACAAACAGATTGAGCTTCGCTTGCAGCAGGCCGTACGCGCGGTCGTGCCGGATGCTGACCTTTCGACCGTGCTCGTGCGGCCTTGTCCCGACCCGCGATTCGGGGATTACCAGACTTCCGCCATCATGGCGCTGGCCAAACCGCGCAAGCTCAATCCACGTCAACTCGCGACGGATGTCCTTGCCAAGCTCGACGTGTCTGACCTCTGCGAGCCGGTGGAAATCGCCGGGCCGGGGTTTTTGAATTTCCGATTGAAACTCCCGGCCCTCCTGGAGGCGCTGGCGTCGGCCGCTCGGGGTGAGCACCTGTTCTTTGAGAAAGCCGCCCATCCGCGCACCGTCGTTGTGGACTTCAGTTCGCCGAACGTGGCCAAGCCGATGCACGTGGGCCACATTCGCTCCACGATCCTCGGAGACAGCCTCGCGCGGCTGTTGCGCCTCCTGGGTCACCACGTCATCACGGACAACCACATCGGCGACTGGGGCACGCAGTTCGGCATGTTGTTAGTTGGCTGGAAACGCGATCTGGATGCGACAGCATTGAAACGTGATTCGATTGCCGAGTTGGAGCGGCTTTACAAAAAAGTCAGCGCCGAGTGCAAGGAGACGCCTCCTACCCTCGAAGCCCCTCGCCAGGAGTTGGTCAAACTTCAGTCAGGCGACGAGGAAAACCTCCGCATCTGGCGCGAGATGATCTCGCTCTCGCAGTTGCAGTTCGACGCCATCTACGCACGCCTCGGCGTCAAGTTCGATCACATGCTCGGTGAGAGCTTTTATAACCCTCGCCTCCCTGCGCTTGTCGAGGAGATGGTCGCGAAAGGCATCGCGCGGGAAAGTGAAGGGGCGCTGGCGGTTTTCTTCGAGGACGACCCTCAACTCAAGGATCAGCCCGCGCTCATCCGCAAAAGCGACGGCGGGTTCAACTACACCACCACGGACCTCGCGACTTTGGCCCACCGGTTGGAAACGTGGCAGCCCGATGAAGTCATTTACGTCACGGACGGGCGGCAGCAATTGCACTTTCAACAGCTTTTCGCCGCGTTTCGCAAATGGCAATCGGCAATCGGCAATCGGCAATCGGCAATCGTTTTGGCCCACGTGTGGTTCGGCTCTATTCTCGGCGAAGATGGCAAACCCTTCAAAACCCGCTCCGGTGAGACGGTGAAGCTGGCCGATTTGCTGGATGAAGCCGAGGAACGCGCCTTCAAGGTCGTCACGGAAAAGAGTCCCGATCTGCCGGAGTTACAGCGTCGCGAGATTGCCCGCGCCGTCGGCATCGGCGCGGTGAAATACGCCGACCTGCTGCCGAATCGGCAGAGCGATTACATGTTTTGTTGGGACAAGATGCTGGCTTTGAGCGGCAATACCGCGCCCTATCTGCAATACGCCTATGCGCGGATTCGGAGCATTTTTCGAAAAGCCGGCTCTCCGACTATCAACCATCAACCATCAACCATCAACTTGGGAGCGCCCGAGGAACTCGCGCTGGCCAGGCATCTCCTGAATTTTGGTCTGGTGCTCGAAGCCGCCGCTGAGGAATACCGCCCCAATTTCATCTGCAATTATCTTTATGACCTGGCGGGCCACTTCACGCGGTTCTATGAGAATTGCCCTGTGCTGAAGGCGGATGACGAGACGCGCGCTTCACGGCTTCGGTTGTGCGATTTGACGGCGCGGGTTTCCAAACAAGGCCTGGAAGTTCTGGGGATCGAAGTGTTGGAGCAAATGTGAGCTAACGACCCAAGCTCAGCGACCCGGCCCACGGGACGCGTGGATTGCAACAGTAGCGCACCAGCCGGGTTCGCTGCAGCGCATGGTTAGCACTCCACCCGCCTCCGAGGCGGGGCAATAACTCGATAAGCTTGAAAGACGAGGACTGTGTTTCAACGAGTTGTGCAACAGCTTATCAGGAGGCCACGTCATTGCTGTAACCTAAAATGAACGATCCGTAAATCATTGGTGAGGAAATACGGATCGTCCGACACGAGAGCAACTCTGCAGTGCTTGCATTCGCCTCGATAATGGTAGTCCGCGTGCGAGAACTTCCCGTTGTCGTCCCAATAATCCGAATCGTCCAATATCCCTTAGCCCACTCGTTGCACTTCGGGCAACGGCCATAATACTCGGCGATGTTAGTGCGACTGTAAAATGACGGTCGGTCCAGTCGGTCTGTGCTGCAAGACAAACCGGCTACGCAAAGTGCAAGGCAACCAACTACCAACCTGAATTTCCTCACGATGCGACTCATGGCGTGCGAAGCGGCCAACGACCCAAGCTCAGCGACCCGGCCCACGAGGGCGTTCGATTGCAACCGGAGCGCGATGGCCGGGTTCGCTGCAGCGCATGGTTAGCACTCCACCCGCCTCCGAGGCGGGGCAATAACTCGATAAGCTTGAAAGACGAGGACTGTGTTTCAACGAGTTGTGCAACAGCTTATCAGGAGGCGACATGGCATCCATATCTACTTCTGGCTGGAACTCAGAAACCAGCCGACCAAGCCGACCGCTCCGAATATGCAGCCGACGACCTGAACGAAGAGCTTGGTGTCATCGTGCCGGATGAATGAACTGCCAAGAATGAGAATAGCGCCAGCAAGAACGATGACGGCCGCACTGACATGCTTGCCTCGGAACGCCGCGCGAGTCGTGCCGATGCCAACTCCGGCAACGTATCCCGCAGCCTCTGTCGTAGTTTGTTTGTTTTCGATTTTTCCCATAAGCGTGTGATGTCGCCTAACGTCAGAGGTGAGCGACGGGGATGAGCCGCCGAGCGCGTCCGATAAACACAACAAACGTGAACGGCTCATCCCCGTTCGCTCGACCGACCTTGTTAGACTGAAACCCAATTGGCAACCAAACTTCGAGCTACATCGTATCCAGGGACTTTAGCCACCAGGTCGTGCTTGAGCGCTCCGCTCGAACCACAGCAAGACTCCAAGGACGATCCAAAGCACGGCTTCGGCGACGTAGAGCCCCTGAAGGTAGATGTCGTCCACGGGAGGAGCCGGGCACCCCGGACCAGCGCCACTACTTGTGAGGCTGCGATCACGAGTACCGGGAAGACCGCCATCAGGAACGGTGCCCCCCCACACGCGTCGTGGCAGTGTGTGTCCTCGAGCAGCACTCACCGCGAAGACGAGCAGTCCCAATTCGACGCATAGACCGGCCAGCGGGCCGCCGAAATGCGCGAGACTCCCTGGACCTATCCAGTAGTTCCTTCGGGCGAAACCGAGCCAAGCATATCCAAACTGTCCGATGGCCACTAGCGCCATACCGAAGATGGCGACGGCAAGCGCCTGCCTTCCAATCCGAGCAACATCCTTCCCATACCGGAGTCGAAAGCTGACAAGTGACAGCGTAAACAACGCCGGTGCTAGAAAGAGCAGTGGGTCCAGACTACCGAACAGCCGATCACCCGCTGCCCCAACACGAGTGACGGCATATATCGTGGCGATGAGAAGCGCATAGACGCCGCCAGAAATGGCTGCGGCCCCACCCCATCGAACGATTCGCCTCTGGAATGGTGGGTTCATCGGTTCGACCATGTTTCAGTCTAACTGTGATTCAACGACGGATAAACATTGAACGCGTTAAACGAACCGGATAAAAGTTTGCCATGAATCCCAGCCAAGCCCTTGAGCGCGCTCGTGCGGTCATCCGTCGCCAGCACAAAACCATGGCCACGGAGCAGACTTATTTGCATTGGTTGCGTCATTACATGACCGCACTCGGAGAAATGCCCAAAACTCTCACCAGCGAGCAAAAGCTGGAACACTTTCTCACCGA
>CAZNOE010000155.1:0-10341 GCA_964574525.1 uncultured Bifidobacteriaceae bacterium | reverse complement strand
GTCAGCCGCTCGGCGAGGTAAAGCGGCGTGGGCCGGCCGCAGAATTCGCGGAGGTAGTATTTGAATTCCTGCTCGAATTCGAGGTCCTTCTGCGCGCGGAAATAGGCATCCTCCAGTTCCTGGAGCGGGTGCATCAAAGTTTCCGGCACAAAACGCCCTCCGTAGGGACCGAAATGGCCCTGCGCGTCGGGCAGGGTTGCGTTAGCGACTTTGCTCATGACTGAAAACTAGATGAAAGTGGGTTGGTGAGAAAGTGGGAAAGTGCGAGGCTCGCGAGCAGTTCACTTGCTCGCTGCCACTTTTGCCGCTGTGATGAATGCCTGCACCTTCACCTGATCCTTTTTTCCCGACGCAGACTCGACGCCGCTGGATACGTCCACGGCGAAAGGGCGCACGCGCCGCACCGCCTCAGCCACGTTGTCTGGCGTCAGCCCGCCCGCGAGAAAAATCGGACGACCAAATCTCTGCGCCTCGACCGCCAGGTCCCAGTTGAACCTCGCGCCGGTCCCGCCGCGCTTGCCTTGCGTATGAGCATCCAGCAACCAGGCATCGGTATGGTAAGCTGGCAGCGCGCGCAGTGACTCCGCGTCGCGCACGCGAAAAGCTTTCACGCTCATCGCTCCGAACTGCGTGCAAAACTCCGGCGCTTCATCGCCATGAAATTGCAGGACGTTCAGACCGCATTCGCCCAGGGCTTGCGACACGAGTTCCGCCGGCGCGTTGACGAACACGCCGACTCTGGCCACGAACGGCGGCAGTTGCCGCGTAATCTCTCTCGCAGCTTGCACGGTGACGTGACGAGGGCTTTTCTCATAAAACACAAAGCCCAGCAAATCGGCGCCCGCTTGGACCGCCGCCTTGGCATCCGCAAGGTTCGTGATGCCGCAGATTTTTACCTTTACGCTCATGGGTTGCGTGGCCTCCCAGCGTAAGGGAGAAACGGTCAGCGGACAAATTATTCAGAAGGAATGGAATTTGCCGGCATCTCTGATTCTTCGTAAAGTCGGCCAGGCTCGTGCGCCCCCATAGCTCAAATGGATAGAGCAGCGGTTTCCTAAACCGTTGATCCCCGTTCAATTCGGGGTGGGGGTACCAGCCTAATTGCCTCTCCAACACTGAAGTAGCGAGAGGTGTGATCCGGTTTCTTGGCCGTGAATACCTGCGAGGCTTAACGAGTCGATAAATATGAGACAGCCAACCTACAATCAAGTATGTTGGGGAACTCGAAAAAGTATGAAAACCCAGTTTTTCAAAGGAGTCAGTTTAGCGCTGATGCTGGCGATCGTCCCGTTGGTCGGCGGGTGCAACCAGCAGTCGGGCCAATCGCCCGAAAGCCTTGTGACGGTTGCGTTCGCTGAGCCGGGGGTTCAAGCCGTCGCAGAAACCAACGCCACCCCTGCGCCCGCGGTTCCGGAAGCCCCACCGGCGCCTGCAGGAAAAGCTGAAGCCGTGCCCGCCGCGCTTGAGGAAAAACCGCTGCCGCCCACCATCAAGGCGTCCGGACCTGTGGCCGAAGTCATCAAGCTGGCTCAGGCCGGCGTGGACGACGAAGTCATGCTGACCTATATCACGAACTCAACCAGCACGTTCGGCCTTACGTCCGATGAAATTATTTACCTGAACGACATCGGCGTAGCGAACAACGTCGTTACGACGATAATTGAGCATGATCAGGCGATGAAACAGTACTGGGCGAACGCTGCGCAGGCTCAAGCAGCCGCAAGCGCTCCTGCTCCTGCGCCGGACAACCAGGCCGATCAAACCGCCGCTGCGCCGTCGAATGTGAATCCGCCCCAGACCGAGCCGCAGCCTGAGATTGTTAACAACAATTACTTTTACGATACGCTGTCGCCCTACGGCTCGTGGGTTAACGTGGACGGCTACGGTTTGTGCTGGCAACCGACCGTATCCGTAATCAATCGCGGTTGGCAGCCATACGGCGACCGGGGACATTGGGTTTACACCGATTGCGGGTGGTATTGGATTTCGGACTATTCATGGGGCGCGACGACGTTCCACTATGGCCGCTGGTTCAGTCATCCGCGCTGGGGTTGGTGCTGGTGGCCGGACCGCGTTTGGGGTCCCTCGTGGGTGACCTGGCGCTCTGGCGGAGATTACTGCGGTTGGGCGCCGCTGCCGCCCTTTGCTTACTACCAGCCGGGATTTGGTTTTAGTTTCCACGGACGGTCAGTCGGATTCAGTTTCGACTTCGGGATCGGCGCCAGTTGCTACACCTTCGTTCCGTTCTCGCGCTTTTGTGATCCTCATCCTTATCGCCACCGCTTCCCGTCACACCAGGTGACACAGGTTTTCAACAAAACGACCATCATCAACAATTTCGGGGCGGGAAGCCGCAACACCGTCATCAATCACGGCATCGCACCCGATCGCATCACGGCGGTAACCAGGCAGGAAATTCGCAAGGTGTCCATCCGCGACGCGGGTCCGGCTCTCGCCAAAAGTCCGCGCCATGAGCGCCTCGAAAAAGACGGGCGTACACTTACCGTTCATCGTGCCAATATTCCGGAAAACCCGACTGACCGAACCAGTGCCAGGACTGTCACCTCGGGCACGTCCTCACCCTATGCGCCGTTGCAAACGAGCCGGAGTGAAAACAAGAGAGGTGATGTGCAGTCAGGAAAGGCACGATCAAGCTTCGAAGAAAACCGGTCAAACCCGACGACGGCGTCCAAGAGCCCGGGCGAGAATCGCACTGCGGCTCCGGCTGCACCCACAACGGTGGGATCACGACCGTCCGCCACGCCGAGATCCATTCCGACACCTTCCACGAAACCGGGTTCCCAAGCGGATCGCAGCCCAAAGGTTGATGATAATCAGCAGGGCAAGAGCCGTGGCCCCGGCCGCAGCAGCCCTGTTCCGCCGTCGGTTGTTCGTGGCTCCGATGCAGCGTCGCCGTCTGCTCCCGCCACGACCACAGCGCCGAAGGACGCGGATCCAAACTCCTCGCTCGTCGTCATCGGAAAGCGGGATGCCGCACAACCGCAACGACGCAGCACGTCCGCCACACCCACCCCACAAACCCGGGTTGCTGAACTCGAGCCAAGGGATACGCAGTTTCGGACCCGAGTTCCGGCCTCCGATGCGCCAACATCCGTTGCCCGACCCACGGCACCCAGAAACCAATTCTCGCAGCCAACAACTCCCGTCACGCCGCAGCCGCAACCGTCCGCCCCGGCTTCGACTTACAGCCGGTCACCCGGCGCGTCGTCGCAGGGCATCACGCGTCAAGAAATCCCTCGCGCCGCGCGCAGCACAGAGGACCGCAGTATTTCGCGACCATCGTACTCAGCGCCAGCGCCCGTCCAACGGCAGACCGCGCCGAGTTATTCGCCACCCGTTTCGACCCCGGCTCCGGCGCCGCGTTACTCGCCACCGCCTTCGGCCCCGGCGCCCACGCCGCGATATGACCGGTCGCCGCCTTCGAGCTACCAACCGTCCGCGCCCGCAGCGGCGCCCCGCAGCGCTCCCCCGCCGAGTTACTCTCCGCCCGCTTCGCCGCCGCCGTCTGCGGCGCCCGCGCAGCGCGCGCAACCGAGCCCGCCTTCACAGTCTGATTCGGGACGTGGTCCAAAAGGTCGCAACCAGTAGCCCGCCTTCCACGAACGGATCGCGAACATCGCTTTGGAATGAGTCCGCAAAAATTCCATCGGCACGTGGCCTGTCTGGTTATCCTGTTGTCCGTCGCGTTCGCCATCGTGCGCCCGGCTGGCGGGATCACGACGAACATTTTCTCCACACAGTTCGAAGCCGCCGAAGGCTACACCACGACCACCAATCTTATCGGCCAAAATGGCTGGCTTGGTGACGGCTCGGGTGGAAACGGTTTGGTGAACAATTACCTCGCCGGACAGGGTCAGCAGGCCTTCATCGGATTTTTCCCGCCGGACCAGGGCGGCGACCAGTTGACCGTCTGGCGGCCAATCAATTTCTCGCCCACCACGAACATGCCTGTCGTGCAATTCTCCGTGCTGATGAGCATCGTGGATTCGTCCACCAACAACTACGACAACTTTTACTGGAGCGTTTACAACTCGCAGGGTAACCGGCTCTTCACGCTCGATTTCGACAACTATGACCTCGGCATCTATTTCTTGCTCGATGGAACAAACGATTTCGTATGGAGCGGCGAAGAGTTTACTAATGACGACACCAACACGCTCGTCATTACGATGAACTTCTTCCAGAACTACTGGTCCTCAACATTCGACGGCGTTTTGCTCGCCACCAACCAACCGATCACGACCACCGGCGCACCGCTTAACCTCGGCGACGTGGATGCTGTATGGAGTGTCTATGACACAAACGCTCCCGGTGACAATTACATGTTATTCGACAATTACAGGATCACCGCCGAGGTTGTGCCGCCGCCGGCGCCGCGCCTGCGAGTCCTCGGCCGTACTGGCGACGGCCAGTTCCTGTTGCGCGTTCTGGGACAATCGGGCGCTCGCTTCGCGATTGACGCGACATCGAACCTCAGGCAGTGGACGGCACTCAAGACGAACGTGGTGACCGACGGTTTCTTCGATCACGTGGACTCGTCTGCCCCAGCCTTCGCGCGCCGGTTCTATCGCGCCCGGTGGGTTCAGTGAGCGGGCGCACGATGCGGAGCGTTTTCGTTTTCTCCTTTTGAAACGTCCCGGGCGCTGGCACACTTGTCCGCGTGGGTATCACGCTCCAGCAGTTCAAACAAATGAGGGAGCGCGTCGGCGGCGCGACGCGCGCGGCCACCCTGGTGTTTGAATCGCCCGTCCGCAACCTGAACAGTCACACGATCATTCTCGGCGTGGACCCCTCGCTGCGTGGCACCGGCTTCGGTGTGATCCGGCTCGGCAAACCGCATCCGCTCGCCCTTGCGCACGGCACGATTTCCTGTCCCAGCGCGTGGCCGCACTCGCGTTGTCTCGTCAAAATAGCGCAAACCCTCCGCGACGTTTTGCGCGAGCATCGGCCCACGGTGTGCGTTGTCGAAGGACTTTTCTTCGCGCAGAATTTGCAGACCGCCATTATCATGGGCGAAGCGCGCGGCGCAGCGATGATGGTTGCGGCGGAAGCGGGCCTGGACATTTATGAAATCGCGACGCGCAAAGTGAAGCAGGCCATCGTCGGTTACGGCGCCGCCCAGAAGCTCGCCGTGGCAAAAATGGTTCAACGCCTGCTCAACCTTTCCCAACCGCCTGAACCGGACGCCGCGGATGCCTTGGCGCTGGCGCTGGCCCACGCTCAAGCGAACGGCCGTTACAGTCTCACCGCATCGAAGAGAATCTGAACCGCGAATGATGTCGCCTGTTAAATCGTTGAATCGTTACATCGCAAAATCGGCCAACCGCCGGGCCGTTTCAACGCTTCAACGCTTCAACGCTTCAACGCCTCAACGATGATCACCTTCCTGCACGGCAAACTAATCGAGGCACTCCCCACCCAAGTGACCGTGGACGTGAACGGCGTCGGTTACGAGGTGCTCATTCCGCTCTCGTCGTTTGACAAACTCCCGCAGCCGGGCCACGACGTGAAGCTGCTCACGCAGCTCGTCGTTCGCGAAGACGCCCACACGCTTTACGGTTTCACCAGCGCGGGGGAGCGTGAGTTGTTTCGCCTGCTCATCAACAATGTCAGCGGCATCGGGCCGAAGACGGCGCTGAATATTTTGAGCGGTATGAACGCCGTGACGTTTCGCGGTGCGGTGGCCAACGGCGACGTGAAGGCGCTTTCACAAATCTCCGGCGTCGGCAAGAAGACCGCCGAGCGCATCGTCGTCGAGTTGCGCGACAAGATCGGAGCGGCGGGCGCGTGGGAAGCGTCCAGCGCGCAACGCGCCCTTTCGCCCGCCGATCAAAAAATCAATGACGCCGTGCTGGCGCTCCTGGCGTTGGGCTTCAAACAGGTGGACGCGCACAACACCGTGCGCCAGGCACAGTCGGCGCTTGGCGAACAGGCCACCGTCGAAGACCTCGTGCGCGCGGCATTGCGAAAGGGAGCGTGATGGCGGGCGGCAGTTCCAAGCGCTCGGGCATGATCGTGGCGCACACACCCAGGTGGCATCAACGCCTCGCGGCGGTTGCGATCTTCTTCGCTGAGCGGCTGTTGATTTCCACGTTGCGCGTGAAGTGGGACGACCGTGCCGGGCTGGCGGCGGGAACATTGCCGGGCCCGGTGATTTTTTGTCTCTGGCACAACCGGCTGGCGCTCTCCATGTGTGTCTGGCGCAATTATGTTCGGCGGCATGTGCCGGAGAATGGTCTCGCCGCGCTTATCAGCGCGAGCAGGGACGGCGCGCTCCTGGCGTCTGTGCTGGAACGATTCGACGTGCAGCCAGTGCGGGGGTCGAGTAGCCGTCGCGGCCCACAGGCGTTGCTCGAACTGACCTCATGGCTGGAGCGCGGTTACAATCTCGCCATCACGCCAGACGGCCCACGCGGCCCGCGCTACGTCGTGCAACCGGGTGTGGCGGCGCTCGGCCAGGTGACGGGTGCGCCGGTGATTCCGGTTTCCTATCGCGCCAGCCGTAAATTTACCGTGCGCAGTTGGGATCAGTTCCAGATCCCGCTGCCGTTCTCGCGCTGCGAAATGGTTCTCGGAAAACCGATTTACTTTCCACGCGCTGCTTCCGACGCCGAGCGCGAGGTGTTGCGCAAACAGCTTGAAGAGGAGTTGCGCGCGATCACCCCGGATTGATTCGAATTTCCGGAAAACCCACCTCTGACCCCTCCCAGGAGGGGAGCTACGCGTTCGTTGGGTCCTTCCGTGCGCTGCTTGACTCTCGACCCTCGACCTTCGACCCTCGACTTCAAGATGATCGCCCGCGTCACGTTGGAAATCGCGCTCCGCAAGGAGTTCGATTATTTCATCCCGCCCGCGCTGGCAGACAAGGTGGACGTCGGCAGCCGAGTGCAAGTGCCGTTTGGTTCGCGCAAAGTGTTTGGCTGCGTCACGGCGCTCGCCGAGGAATCCGCGCACGCGAAGCTGAAGCCCATTCTCAAAGTCATCGGCGCGCAGACGCTCGTGACGCCGAAGGTGCTGAAGCTCGCCCGCTGGATTGCGGACTACTACTGCTGCGCGCCGGAGATCGCGCTGAAAAGTCTGCTCCCGGAAGTCGTGCGCCGCGAGGAAGCTGGCTGGCGCGAGCGTTTGTTTGTGCGTGCGCTGCCGGTCGCGGGCGACTTCCCGAAATTGCCCAAACGCCAGCAGCAAGTCTGGAACATCATCGAGGAACGGCGGGAATTGCCGCTGACGGAACTGCTCGAACTGGCCGAAACCACCGCGCCCACGGTGAAACGGCTTGAAGATCGCGGCCTCATCGAAATCACGACCCAAATTTCCGAGCGCGATCCTTACGCCCGCGAGCACATCCTGCCGAGCCAGGCGCTCGTGCTGAATCCGGCGCAGGCGGGCGCGCTGAAGGCAATCATTGCCGTGATGGATGGCGCAGAGGGGCAGAGGAGAAAAGGGGAAAAGGGGAAAGGGAGCAATGACGTCGGCACGGCGCTTCTCTCCTCTGCCCCTTTTCCCCTTTTCCCCTCTGCATTCCTTCTGCACGGCGTCACCGGCAGCGGCAAGACCGAGATATACTTGCAGGCCATTGCCCACGCGCTGGAGCAGGGCAAAGGCGCAATCGTGCTCGTGCCGGAAATCTCGCTCACGCCGCAAACCGTCGAGCGGTTCAAGGCGCGCTTCAGTTCCGGCCCGCTGCAAACGCTCGTCGCGGTGCTGCACAGTCATTTGTCCGCCGGCGAACGCCACGACGAGTGGCACAAGATTCGCCAGGGGCGCGCGCGCATTGTCATCGGCGCGCGCTCGGCGATCTTTGCGCCCATCGAACCGCTCGGGCTGATCGTCGTGGACGAGGAGCACGAGCATACATACAAGCAGGAGGAAGCGCCGCGCTACCATGCGCGCGATGTGGCCATCGTGCGTGGTCAGATGGAGAACGCTGTCGTCGTGCTCGGCTCGGCCACGCCGTCGCTGGAGAGCTACTACAACTGTCGCAAAGGCAAATACACGCTGCTCGAATTGCCCGAGCGAGTGGACAACCAGAAGATGCCGCACGTGCGCGTCGTGGACATGCGCCAAGCCGCGCGCAAAGAAAAAGGCACGCCGATTTTTTCGGAGCAACTTAAGGAAGCGATCACCCAGCGCATCGAACGAAGCGAGCAGACGATTTTATTTTTGAACCGGCGCGGTTACTCGACCTCGCTCCAATGTCCGCTGTGCGGTTTCGTGGCAGAGTGCCCGAATTGCAGCTTGTCGCTCACGTATCATCGCCCGGGGCAAAAACTCTGTTGCCACCTCTGCGGGCACATCGAACCGGTGCCCAGCGCCTGCCCGAACGAGAAGTGCCGGAATCCTGCGATCCGTTACGCCGGCCTCGGCACGCAGAAAGTCGAAGAGACGCTCGCTAAACTTTTTCCCAACGCGCGTATCAAGCGGATGGATTCCGACGTGATGAAGCGCAAGGAAGATTACCGCCGCGTGCTCGGCGATTTCCGCACCGGCAAAATTGACATCCTCGTCGGCACGCAAATGATCGCCAAGGGCCTGCATTTTCCAAACGTCACGCTGGTCGGCATTATCTACGCCGACCTTGCGCTGCATCAACCGGATTTCCGCGCGGGAGAGCGGACGTTTCAGTTGCTCACTCAGGTCGCCGGTCGCGCGGGACGCGGCGACGTCGAGGGCGAAGTTTTCGTTCAGGCATTCACGCCATTCCATCCGGCGATTCAATACGCCCGCCGCCACGACTTCGCCGGTTTTTACGAGCAGGAGATCGAATTCCGCGAGCAATTGAAATATCCGCCCGTCAGCCGCGTGGCGTTGCTCACGTTGCGTGGTCGTAATGAGGAGAAGGTGAAGTTTTCGGCGGAGCACGTGCGGAAGGAATTGGACAAGCTCCTCGGCGCAAAAACGGAAAAGGGGAAAGGGGGAAAAGGAGAAAAGGGGCACAGCACGGTGTCCGGCGGATCGTCCCCCTTTCCCCTTTTCCCCTCTGCCCCTCTGCCCGTCTCCGCGCCCGCTTACTTTCGCGACCTCATCATCGCCGGCCCCGCGCCCGCGCCGTTGCTGCGCGCCGAAACCTACTACCGCTACCAGATCATGTTGCGGACGCGATTCATGAGCAAACTCAGCCAATCGCTGGCACAAATCATCGCAACGCTGGTGCTGCCGGAGGACGTAACACTGACGGTGGACATTGATCCGGTGAGCCTTTCGTGATGCGTGAAACGCGGGCTGATGCCGCCCAAAAGCACGTGGTTCGAGCCGAAGCTTCGCGACGCGATGTTTTGTCACATGATCTGAACGTGATGCGTGAATCGTGAACCGTGAATCAGGCGGAGGCGCTTGGTGGCTTTTCACGCATCACGCATCACGCTTCACATTTCAAGCCTTTCTCCATCTCCCGTTCCAATCGCACCATCTCCTTCTTCACCGCCGCCGCGACGCGGTGCTTCGTCACATACACATTGGCGAGGCTGACCCCGAGCGACTTGGCCACCTCTGCTGCGGGCCATTCCTTGAGCGAGTGGAGATCGAACATCTGAAACTGCTTTAAGCTGAACTTCGCCTTCACCCGTTCGAGTGCCGCCGCAAGCAGGTTTTTGCGCCACTCCGCCTCGAACAGCGCGTCCAGATTCACCGCCGCCGGGTCAGGGACACGATTGATCGTCGCCGTGCGCGCCGTGTCGTCCGGGAGCGCGGGCCTCCGGCCTGCATCGGCGGGCGTCACGCCCGCCTCACGATCCGACCGCTGCCGCCTCTTAAACTGATCCTTGATCCGCCACGAAGTCTGATTGAGCAGCCAGGTCTTGAACCGGCACACCTTGGGATCGTAGCTGAACTCCGGTAAATTCCGCGCCATGGCGATGGCCGTCTCCTGCACCACATCGTCCGCTTCCGTGTCCGTCAGCCCGGCTGGGATGGCAAAGTCGCGCACCAGCTTGCCATAGACGCGATAGAACTCTTGCCAACGCTCGGCGTCATCGCCCGTCTTAAGCCGGTTCAGCAAACTCGGTCGCGTTTGAATGGAAGAATGCTCGTCGCTGGCCATCGTCTTCATCCTACCGCTTAAACGTCGTCCAGCGGGAAATCTTACAAGATAATTCAGTCGCTGTCCGACACCCGCGTGAGAGAGATCATCGTCTTACAAAAGCAAGGTTTTGAATCCCGCTTGTTCAAAGTGACGATCTCCAGTCGCAGCCTCGGTCAATCCATGCTCCTGCATGACCACGAACGAGGGGCAGTCGGTGAGCGACCACTCCTTGTCAGGTCGAGATTCGTATGAAGGAGCGGCGGCGTTGCTGCGTCAACTCGGACATCGTGCGGACGATG
>CAZNOE010000154.1:0-10404 GCA_964574525.1 uncultured Bifidobacteriaceae bacterium | reverse complement strand
GGCTGGAGAAGAACTGTTACGCTGGCTTTGTCGAGTTGCACATCGAGCAAGGCCCGTTGCTCGAAAATGAGAATATTCCCATCGGGGTCGTGGAAAAGATCGCTGCGCCAAGCACACTCCGGATTGACCTGACAGGCGTGGGTGGACACGCGGGCGCGGTCCTGATGGCAGAACGCCACGACGCGTTGCTGGCCGGAGCGGAAATCGCACTGGCCGTCGAGCATGCGGCGAAAACCAGCGGCAGCCCGGCTACCGTGGGCACGACGGGTGTGTTCCGCATTGAGCCGGGCGCGGTCAACAGCGTGCCGTTTGACGCGCATCTGGAAATTGATTTGCGTGACACACAACTCGCCACGCGTGACGCGGCGCTGGCGCAGGTCGAATCGGCGGCGGAACAAATCTGCCAACGCCGCGGCATCGGTTTGAAACTCGAACGCCTCAACGTTGATGCTCCTGCGGTTTGCGATGCGCGACTCGTGGCAACAGTGGCGGGCGTCTGCGGCGAACTAGGCTTGGGCGTAAAGAAAATGATCAGCCGCGCCTACCACGACACGCTATTCATGGCGCAGATTTGTCCGGCGACGATGATTTTCATCCCGTGTCGCGGCGGAGTGAGCCATCGACCCGACGAGTATTCGTCGCCGGAGCAAATCAAGAACGGCGTGACCGTGCTGGCGCACACGCTGGCGAAACTGGCGAGCTAGACCCGCACTCTGATTAACACCCGACTTTAAGTCGGGTGACAGTAAGACGGATGGACAGAAACCGTTTCAACGGTTTCTCCGTGCGAGAAAAACTGTTGAAACAGTTTCCTTATAGCGCTAACGACTGGCACCCGGCTGAAGCCGGGTGTTAATGGGACGAGAATCATCGCAGTTAGCAACGAACCGAATATGATCAGTTCAATCGATCTCCAGACATTCAAAGTCACAGTTAATTCGCCAGTCGAGGTTTCCGACACCCACATGCTCACGGCTGAGGCGCTGGGCTTCGTGATGGACCTCGCGCGCGAGTTTCAACCCACGCGCGAAAAGCTTCTCGCGCGGCGCGTTGAACGGCAGAACGAAATTGACGCGGGCGGACTGCCGGATTTTTTGACCGCGACTCAATCCATCCGCGAGGACAAGTCATGGAAGGTTGCTTCAATCCCCGCCGACCTGGAGGATCGTCGCACGGAAATCACCGGCCCAGTGGACCGCAAGATGGTCATCAATGCGCTCAATTCTGGCGCGAAAGTATTCATGGCCGACTTCGAGGACGCCACGTCGCCAACGTGGAAAAATCTCATCGAAGGCCAGGTCAATCTCCGTAACGCCGTGCGCCGGACGATTTCGTTCAGCAACCCGGACGGCAAGCAATACAAATTAAACGAGAAAACTGCGACGCTGCTCGTGCGTCCACGCGGCTGGCATTTGCCGGAAAAGCACGTGCTTGTGGACGGCCAGCCGATTTCCGCCAGCCTCTTCGACTTTGGCCTTTTCTTCTTTCACAATGCGCGCGAACTCCTGAATCGCGGCAGCGGCCCGTATTTTTATCTGCCAAAGCTGGAGAGCCATCTCGAAGCGCGGCTTTGGAACGACGTTTTCAATTTCGCGCAAGACAGGCTGAAAATTCCGCGCGGCACGATTCGCGCAACGGTCCTGATCGAGACGATCCTCGCCACGTTCGAGGCCGAGGAAATTCTTTACGAACTGCGCGAACATTCAGCGGGACTGAATTGCGGACGTTGGGATTACATTTTCAGCTTCATCAAAAAATTCCGCAACAAACCCGATTTCGTTTTGCCCGACCGCGCACAGGTGACGATGACCACGCCGTTCATGCGCGCGTATTGCCTGAACGTCATCAAGATTTGCCATCGTCGGGGCGCGCACGCAATGGGCGGCATGGCGGCTCAGATTCCCATCAAGAACGATCCGGCGGCCAACGAATCCGCGCTGGCCAAGGTGCTGGCCGACAAGGAACGCGAGGCGACCGACGGCCACGACGGCACATGGGTTGCGCATCCCGGACTCGTGCCTGTCGCGCTCAAGGCGTTCGACAAACACATGCCGCAGGCCAACCAGATTTCGCGCCAGCGCGACGACGTGAACGTGACAACGGCGGAATTGTTAAGCGTCCCGAGAGGCACGATTACCGAGGACGGCCTGCGCGCGAACCTGCGCGTGGGCATTCAATATCTCGAAGCCTGGCTCGGCGGCAACGGCTGCGTGCCGCTCTACAATTTGATGGAGGACGCGGCCACGGCGGAAATTTCGCGCTCCCAAATCTGGCAATGGCTCAAGCACGGCGCCGCGCTGGCCGATGGTCGAAACGTAACTCCGCAACTTTACGACGAATTGCTGCCGCAGGAACTGAAGCGCATCGAGAAAGAAGTTGGTGGCGCGCGATTCCAAAGCGGACACTTTACACAGGCAACAAAACTGTTTAGTGAAATGTCCAGCAGCGCATCGTTCACCGAGTTTCTAACGCTACCCGCTTACGAATTGCTGGACTGATCAGGGCTTGGAGGAGGGCGCTGCGCCTTCAGTTTTTTCCGGCACCATGAACTTCCGCGCCATGGTCATGCCCATGCGCATCATTTGAAACTGATTGGTCTGGAATGTTCCGAAAGCGCTCAACTGTTCCGGCGAAAGAACCTCGCTGGCGCGCGCGTAAACCCGCTGGTTGATCGTTTCCTGACTTTGGAGCAGTTTCTCGATTCCTTCGCCGGAGAACATCGCCTGCATTTGGGCCGGGTCCTGATTGTCTCCCGGCAACGGCAGACCGCTCGAGGCAGCCACCGCCTGTTTTTCTTCCTTCATGAACGCCAGGAGTTTTTCGGACTGCTGATCCGTCAACGGATGCTCGCTGCTGGCGTTTTGCTGCTGGAATTGACTCAGTTGCGTCCGCTCGCCGACAGTCTGCTGGTAATCCTTGTATTGCGCGTAGGCGGTTTCCCCGAGAAATCCCCTTACCTTTTCATCGAAATCCTTCTGTTCTGCGGACAGCTTTTCGAGCATCTCCGTGCGATTGGTCGCGGAAGCGCCTCCCATCAGCGAGGACGCTTTCTCTGTCCCCTTCATCATGTTGTCGGCGAGCAAGTCCTTGAATTGGCCGGCTTGCTCCGCTGTGAGGCCCAGTTTTTTGACGAGCGGACCGTAAAGCTGGTCCAACATCGCTCGCTGTTGCTGGCGGATCACTTTCCTGGTGTCCGGGTCCTCCATCATCTTCGCGAGCAAATCGCCGAAGGGATTTTTCTCTTTATCCGGCTTGTCAGTTCCGGATACCGACTTGCCAGCGGCGGGATTTTTTGCGGCAACTTTCGCGTCCTCCTGTTCTCGCACCTGGAGTTTCCTGGCCAGGTCGTCGGCCTGCTTGAACAATTCCTGCCGCTGTTGTTCGCTCAGCTGTTGCGACGCCTGAAGGTCGGCGATCTCCCGCGTCCTTTGTTCCGTGTCGGCGCGCACAGCCAGCATCTCCGTTTTTTGCGCGGCGAGCTTTTGCCACTGGACGACGGCCACGACGCCGAGCGCGATGGTGGTGGCGATGAAGACTGCGAGGAGTGTGTTTTTCATAAGTCATTTTCAATTCAGCGTGGCACCGGCCAAGTGCCTGCGAGGCGATCGGGCAACCCGCGTTCGGGCAACGCAACCGACAGGATAGCGAGGCCGCCGGTGAATAGCGAGGCCAGCAGCACGGCGCCGAATGGGCCGAGCGACGATTTGAGAATACCCGCCAGGAGCGAAACCAGCAGCAGCGGGCTCCACGCCAGAACGGCCCGCCAAAACACGCGCGGACGCGAAGCCCGCAGGCCGTCGCGCCGCACGAACGTTACGCCGGCGATGAGCAACACCAGTCCGCCACGGAACAGCAGCGCCGCGATCAGCGCCGGGATGGCGACGTAAATCGCCAGCGTCGCGTTGACAATCATGAACGGAAACCACGGCTGCCTGACAAAACCCAGTGCGTTTGCGGGCGGCAAATGATTTTTCAGCGCGGCGTCGGCCTCGGCGATTTCTTTTTCCGTCGGCGCGGGATTCCCTGCCACGCTCTGCTCGGCAAATCGCCGCGCGTCGCCTTTGATCATCGCCAGCCCAAACATGCCCGACCAGATGGTGTCATTCGTAATGACCCCGCGGTAATGGTGAGCGATGTAAACGGCGAACTCGCGGTCGCTCGGATGCGGCTTGTTCTTCACCCACCGGTAGGTCATGGCAGTCCGCGTCTGCAACAGAGTGCTGAGTTCCATGAGACCGGGATTGTTCCGGTTCCATTTCTCCAACACCGTTATGCCGATAATCCCCGAGAAACACGCGAACAGCGGAAAGACCAGACAGCCGGCCACCACGGCCGCGCGGCGCAAACGCGAGACCTCGGCCACGCGTTGCAGAAGCGGTCGGAGCGCGCCGGCGATCGCAGCAGCGTCGGGAAATTGCGACAGGTTCTTCAGGAAATTCCGCGCGTGGAGCGGCAATGGAATGTTCACTTCGCTTGCAGGCTGCGCCGATACCTGCGTTTGACCCGTGAGCGCGGCAGCGGCGACTGCGTTAAGAAACGATTGCGCGCGGACCTGCAAACTCTCTTCGCGGTCAGACTTCCCCTCACCCGTCCTATCGGACACCCTCTCCCCATCGGATGGGGAGAGGGACGGGGTGAGGGGCACGTCACCTGCAACTCCTGGCGCGGGAAAGTCCAGAAGCTTCGCCCGGCCATCGCCGGTGATCCACACGCGATCCAGCGCCAGCACTTCCGGCAACGTGCCATCCTTTTCCGCCGCGCTGATTTCCCCGGCCAGATCGTAAAGCCAGTATCGCACCTGGCTCCAGGGCTGGCGGGTTTGAATCAAACTTAGGAGTGGCTGGCCGCTTGCGGCTTCGAACGCATCCCAGTTTTCCTCCGGCGAACGTAAGCCCGTGAGCCAGCGCAACCGGCCCACCCGGCCAATGGTTCGCAGCGTTGAAGAAATCGGTGGCGTGCCCGGCGTCACCGTGCGTATCCACACCTTTCGCAGCAGACGCAGATCGTAGCCCAGCAGCCACTCCACATCGGCTGACCTCTCAATCGTTTCCAACACATGATACGGTCCAACGACGGCCTGACCCTCCATGGCGAGCGGCGGAGTTTCGCTCAACGCCAGCACGGGCCGCGATTGGAGTGCCACCCGCGAAATCACCCGCGTTCCCGTGACCAGATCATGAATCGCGGCGAAGCCGTTCCTCCGTCGCGCCGTGCAGAATAGCACCGCCACAACGACGAAAAACGAAATGCTGATCAGATATTGAACCGATTGCGGACCGTTCAGGTAAGCCTTGGGGTCGCCGCCGAAGGCAATCCAGTAGGGCGCCGGCGGCAGCAACACGTAAATCGCAGCCCGCCCCAGCGCGCGCCACAAACCCGGCGGACTGTTGTCCGGCCCGACGACGCGCAAGCGGCAGATGGCTTTGCCAAGGGTGAAGCCCCAAAACCCTTCCATCATCGCGTAATAGAGCACGCTGACGGCAAAAGACGCAGACATCCACGCGAACAGCGCAGGCGAACGCCGGGTGGCAGCATCCATGAAGCCCGTGACATCGCCCACCACCAGCACCATGAACGCCAGGCCGACCAGGCTCAGCGCGAAGTGGTCCAACATGCCAGCCAGAAAGCGGAAGCCGAGTGTCGCAGGCGTCGGCGCGGCCGAACTATAGGGTGCGAGTGCTTGAGCCAATTCCTGATAACTCTTGAACCGCTCGGCCGGTTGTTTTTCCAGGCAGCGCAGAACGGCTTTGGCCAGACCCTGCGGAATATTCGCGCGAAATTTCCTCGGCGAGGGCGCGCGTTGTTCGAGCACCGTGGCCAGAAGTTGCACTGTGGTCTTCCCTTCAAACGGCGTCCGCCCGGTGAGCAGGTAGAACAGCGTCGCGCCCACGGAATACATGTCGGAACGCGCGTTGAGTTCGTCGCCGCGCAATTGCTCGGGCGAGCAGAAAGCGGGCGTGCCGAGAAACGCGCCGGTCGCAGTCAGCGCCGGTTCGGTGCGCACGGCGGTGGAAATCGAAAGGCCGAAGTCGCCGACCTTGACGGCGCCGTCGGCATCACGAAAACAGTTCGAGGGCTTGATGTCGCGGTGCAGGATGCCGATGCGCTGAGCCGCCTCCAGACCGGCGATGATTTGCAGCACGCAATCCACCGCCTCGCCGACCGGCAGCGGGCCTTGCGCGGCCACGCGGTCCTGCAATGTGCCGCCCGACACCAGTTCCATCGCGATGACCGGCGTGCCGCCGACCTCCTCTGTGCCGAAGACATAAACACTGTTCGGATGATTGATCGAAGCCGCCAGCCGGCCTTCGCGGAAAAACCGCTCGCGCGCCTCCGGCGAATCCAGCGTGTGGCTCAAAACTTTGAGCGCGACCCGGCGTCCACTCTCCAGGTCCTCCGCCTCAAAGGCCGCGCCCATCCCACCCTGACCGAGCAGGCGGACGATGCGGTAATGTCCAAACTGCTCGCCGGGTTGCGGCAACCCGCGCGACTTCGCCTCCGGCGGGGGCGACGAAACCGTCCCGCTCGGACCCAGCACCGGCTGCGTTCCGATTGCGGCCCTGAGCAGACACTTGGGGCAGAGTTCCGACGGGGTGTTGGCCGGCAATTCCGCGCCACATTGCGGGCACTTGCGGACAGATGACGATTTTTCCAGATCAGCCATATTTCATTCCACCGTGTGCTTAAGTAAAACCGGCGAAAGGTAACGCGACGGCCCCCTTTTTTCGGATCATAGCAGAATTCCGGGAGCATGCGCGCTGAAGCGCGCTTGGCTGGCGACACCCGCGAAGCGTCTTGGACTGCGGTGGCTGGCGGGGAATGGGGCTGATACCGCTTTCGGCCTTACGGAACGATGCAGTTGGATTGGGGAGCGCGCGCCTCCGGCGTGCGATGTCCGGCGTCGCGCCGAACATACTCGTCCAACTAGATTTTACCCACTCTTTGGTGCGGGAAAAATTGGATGGTGGAAGTCGTTGCCGGGACGGCAACGACAGCCCGCGTGACGCGGGCGCTCCCCTTTGAACTGAATCGTTCCGGCTTAGAGGTTCGATGTTGGATGTTCGATGTGTCCCAGATTCCCCAAAGCGGTGTGTGCCCGCGCCCCTCACCCACCGCAGTCCAAGACGCTTCGCGCACGCGAAGATCAATTCCTCGGCTTGTCTCCGAAGCTCCGCCATGAATCTTCTTTTCACGGCCCAAAAGTCGAAAACAGGTGGCGGATTTCCTCCTCGATTTCCTCCGGCGACGCGACGGTGTCGGCGATTTCAGCGCGCAGGACTTCGCGATAGCGCGCGCGCAGACGCTGGACGGCCATCTTGACGGCCGCTTCGGTCAGATTGAGGCGGGCGGCGATTTCCGCGTAAGGCAGGGCTGATTCGTCCTTGCCGAGACAGCCGCGCAGGAATTCAAACAACGCGGCTCTTCCCGTGGCCACATACTCATCTTGCAGCCGCGACATCGTGCGCTCCAACAGAGCCATGGCCCATTGCCGGTCGAACAGCACGTCCGGTTGGAGACTGTGGGCGGTCTCCGCGGTGAAGCGCGACTCCGCCAGTTCCTGATCAATGGAAACGACAGGAGCGAAACCGCCCCGCTTCTGCGCGTGTTGACGGTCCCATTCATTGGCCAGGAATCGTTGGAGCGCCACCAACAGGAAGGTGCGGAACCTGCCTTTTTCCCGGGCCACAGATTGCAGGTAATCCTTCTGTAACAATCGGGCGAAGAATTCCTGGGTCAGGTCCTCCGCGTCGTGCGGACTCCGTCCGCCGCGGCGCACATACGCATACAACGGATACCAATACGTGCGGCAGAAAGTTTCGAGGGCTTTGACCGCGTGGGCGGAATCCTTTTCCTGCGCGGACAACACCACGGACCAATGCGTGGTGACGAAAGCCTTCGCCCGCGACGTGCCCGGCTGCTCCTTGCACGTCGTGGCGTCGTCGGGATCATTCACGCACTCAGGGTAATTCCTTCGCCACCGGGTTGGAAGTCTCCAATCCGGCGCGCATTTCAAGCTGTCCGGCTGTTGCCAGAGAAGATTCAGTACGCGAAGCAGATGGAATTGACGCCTCGCCCTCACCCCGGCCCTCTCCCCCGAGGAGAGGGAGAATCGTCTCCCATCTCACAGAAAAAATACGCGCGACTGGTTGGCCGGACAGGTATTCGCAAAACCAGAAGCGAACAACTGCTGTTCCTTCTCCCCGGGGGAGAAGGCTAGGATGAGGGCGAGCCTTTCACTACTTTTCTTCGGTGGTTTCGCGTCCGCGCCGTGAATACGCAGGGCGACAGCCCGTGGAGCAACCCGGTCAGCGTAAGGGTGAAGTGAGGAGGACTGGCGGCGACGAGGAAAACTGAAAACTCGCCAAACGGGGCTGCTCCTTCCGCTCGCGTCGGAAAGTAGCTCGGGAAGGTCAGCAGCGCCCAGTCGCAGCAGAATGAGGCCGCCAAGGTCCGGAAAGTTCGTTACTGCGAAACTGGAACCAGTCGATTGTAGCCGAACAAATAAAATGCCAACCAAAGCGAGCTAACGAACAATGTTGTGAGAGAGGCCCAGAGTCTCCGTTCTGAGGTGTCGTCTTCCCCATTCATTCTGACGCGCGCGATTCGCCTCGAAACAACACGGTCAACCCCCACACTCCACTTCAAGGCCAAAAGGACAAGCGCTGCGACAGTGGGCAACTGCAACAGCAATGTGGGATGACCAAGAATGAACTGCCATGATTTGCTGCTGGACGAGAACACACTGTAATAGCGGTGGTCGCTTACCTCTACAACGCGCCCCATGCCGTCCTCTCGTTCGAATTCCCCAAATTCAATCGCGACTGTTTCTTTGAAGTCAGGGGCGAACATGAATCCGTACATTCGAACCACATTTTCGCCGGCTAACACCAAAAGGAAAGCGAGGCACGCCAGCCCATACTTCAGAATTCCTTTCCACGAGTTTGGCTCGCTCAGAATGGCATGGCTGATCGTGGATTCATCGAAGCCGAGTTCGTGGTCGTAGAGGGCCCTCTTAACAGGATCGACCAGCTTTTCCAATTCCACCATTTGGTCGCCCTCGCCTTCATTGGGAGTGGATGTATTTGCGAGTAGGTACGCCTGTCGCACCTCTCGCGAGGAAGCCGCGATCTTGAGCTGAGTTTTAGGATAATACATGAACACTTCGCTTTTCCACCGGCGCTTTCCGGGTCGTTGGTGCTTATGAGACTTCGACCGTCTTGAGCGAGCCGGGGACGGATTCTAGGATTTGAGTCGTAAAATCGAGTGGGCCAAGCGGAGTCAGGCACTCGGCTTGAGTCGCAAAAATGACGCAACAGGGCTTCCCGTTTCTTGAGCTCTGATAACGGATGCCATGGATTGGAGCGCCATTTGAGCATTTCATAATGTGGCGAACATATTCGGTGAACACTTGCGTAGGAACATACTCAATGTGCTGCTGTCCGTCAGGCTTGATCGGTTGAGCGAGATCGGCTGCGAAACTCGCCAAGAATATCAGAAAATGGCGACGAAACTGGTTGCCCGGAGAGAAATAGCTTGGCGGCGAAGGGACCGAGGTTAGATCAAGAAGATTGAGCGAAATTACGTTCCTGAACTGCAAGCCGGAGACAGCCTTGCTGCTCGTATCAGTGTTTGGTTGGTTGCGATCGACCAGTTCCCAAAGTGCGGTGTCGAATTCGTCAGCGCCGTAAAACATTGGGACACCTGCCGGACTCATCCTGTTCGGTTTCGTCGCGCAGTCAAGGGGCGGGGAGGTGAACTCGTCAAGAACGGCGGGCACCTTGTTTCTGGCATGATGTCGGAGCCGCCAGACGAGCGCCCCTGCCGGCACGGGCTTTACCAGTTCCGCAAGGGTGATGACTGAGGCAATCTCGTCGAAGAGTTTCGATGGGGGCAAATAATTGGCGTAAAAACATCGGGCGAACAGGTCTTCGTCGTAATCCTCAGCATACCAGAACGTGTATCGTCGGTTGTGTTTGACGAAATACTGGAAGCTCTCCCAAGCGTCCACACAGCGTTGGCTTGGAGAAAGCATGTCCCAGTTTCTCGAGCACCAGGGCTGGCCTTCGAATGCGGCAACAATATGGTCCATCAAGGCAGAATGGGTGACACTGAAGCCAATTCCCTCAAACAGCTCGTAAGCGTCGAAGACTTTGGCCATGTAGCCTTCCGCCGCCGAGGAATAGGAATCGGTCTCGTCGGGATGGCACCACTCTTTGGAAATGGCCGTCCGCATGAAGGTTGTCACGTCAGCCAGCGCGACAACGCTGGTACTCTCTGGCGTTTTGCCGCAGTAGTCGCACTGACGAGCTTTGCCGTGCTCACGGGCAAACATTTGGAGCGCCTCGTCTTCTAGCCCGCAAATTTCATAGGCGGCCGTGAGCGGTCGTTTTTGAAAGGCCAAAA
>CAZNOE010000153.1:1416-10426 GCA_964574525.1 uncultured Bifidobacteriaceae bacterium | reverse complement strand
TCGCCCATGCCCACGCGCGCCGAAGTCACCGATGTGGCCAACGCCGTGTTCGAGCAGGCCGACGCCATCATGCTGAGCGGCGAAACCACCGTTGGCAAGTATCCGCTCAAGTGCATCGAAGTGTTCGACCGGATTGCCGAACGCACCGAACGCAGCGGTGGCGCGCATTATTTCGAGCAGGCCGAACTTGCGTCCCGACGACAAAAACTCGTCAAAAGCGCAGTGGTCCTGGCCAATGAACTCAAGGCCGCGGCGATCCTGGTGATCACGCGCACCGGCAACATGGCGCGTTACGTCGCCTGGCTCCGTCCGCGCCATTCCAAAATTTACGGCCTCTGCGCGCGCGCCGAAGTTGCCGGCGGTCTGACTTTGAGCTGGGGCGTCACGCCGTTCGTCGTGCCCTTCGACCTGATCAATCCGGAAAACACCATCGAAGCTGCGCTGACCGCCTTGGTCGAACAGCGCCAATTGGACAAGGGCAACACGGTGGTCATCATCGGCTCGATCCTGGTCGGCGATCAAATCGTGGACGCGGTGCAAATGCGGGTGGTGTGACACGCCTTGTAGGAGACGACGTAAGGAGGCTCAATTCAATTCGGAATGGATAGTGCGGCCACTCGCCTGCTGCATTGGGCGTCTCGCCCGGCGCTACGGCGCAATCCGATAAAATCTCCGGTCGTAGTTCGTAGAAGAAGTGTCGGCAAATTCCAGATACCCAAGCCCGCTGACTTGATTCGTGGACAGCGGCAACCAATTCACAAGATTCGTCGAACCTTGCACGATGTAGTTTGTTCCGGGCTCACCATAAAACCGCAACGTGAACATCCCGTTTGCCAACTGTTGAACGTCTGTAATCACGTTGTTCCCCGGCGCGACGCCAACGACTTGATCCACATTCGGCGCGGGCGCGTAGGTCGCGTTGCCTGCTTGTGAAGAACGCAGAACAACCAGCCCCGCTCCGGTCATCGTTACGATGTTTCCACTTACAACCGCCGGGCCAGCAAGGACCGAAAAGCTCACGGGCAGACCGGAACTTGCCGACGCCGACAATGCGAACGGCGCGTCGCCGAAAACTTGCCGGCTCAAAGCGCCAAACATGATGAACTGCGGGAGCTTTGCCACCACGAAACTTCGCTCCACGTCCAGCGCGGCGTTGAAGTTTGTGTTACCAGACTGCGACGCGCGCACAGCTACAGTGCCCGCGGCGGTGAGCGTGACGATGTTGCTGGCTACTGTCGCCGGGCCGGAGACGATGCTGAACGTCACCGGCAGACCGGAACTGGCTGTTGCGTTCACGGCGAACGGCGGATCGCCAAGCGACTTGTCCGGCAGCAAGGCAAATGTGATGGCTTGGTCCGCGCTGGCCACACTGAACGAGTTGGTCACAGGGGGCGCAGCGTTGAATTGATCGTTGCCCGGTTGTGTTCCGCGCACGGCGACGCTGCCCGAACCCGTCAACGTCAACACATTGTTGGACAACGTAGCCTGGCCGGAGACAACACTGAAGCTGACAGGCAGGCCAGAACTGGCCGCTGCCGCCAGCGCGATAGGCGCGTCACCAAAAGTTTTGTCGGTCAGCACGGGAAATGTGATCGTCTGGCTTTGCTTCGGGGTCTGATAGATCACCGTCAACGTGTCGTTGCTGCTGTTGCCCGCTTGGTCAAAAGCTATGGCAGTTAGAATGTTCGTGCCCGGCTGAAGCGCGATTCCGTTCGCAGACCAATTTGTTGCGCCGGTTGCGTCACCGCCGCCGCCTCGATCATTCGACCAGGTGACGCGTGTCAAACCCACGTTGTCGGAAGCGCTGCCGGCTAGGTTCAGGCTCCCTGTCGCATTCGTGTAAACAGGCAGAGCGGTTGGGTCTGTGATTTGGATGTTGGGAGCTTCCGTGTCCTTGGTTTGCAGCACGACAAGGCCACCCGCGTCGCCGCCAGCGTAAATAATGTCACGGTTGTGAACCACGTCTCTGACGACCGAGAGACCGTTGCACGTGCAGCCACCACGGCCTGGAGTTGTGTAAGAGCGCGTCAAGACGGGCGACGACGGAACACTCACGTCGAATGCCAACACCCCGGCGGCTGCTAAGACATAAACGACATTACTGCGCACACTGAGAGGACCCGATGCAAGGGGGATGCTCGCGATTTGAACCGGACTTGTTAGAACGCCGACATCCACGACGCGAAGACTATTCCCGTTAAGATCGGCGACAAACGCATACTGCCCGTCCGCAGACATCGCGATGTCCATCGGAAAACCGATATTGGTCAGGCTGCCGCGGACTACAGGCGCGTTGACGTTGGAAACATCCAGAACTTTTAGTTCACGAGAATTTAATCCAACCACTGCCTTACTTCCGTTCACGGCCACGGAAACTGCTGCGGACGTGAAACTCACTTGGCCACGCTGGATCGGGGATGATGGCGTACTCACGTCGAAAGCGATGAATTTGCCGTTGTTGCTGGTATCATCCCCGGCGATGAAAAGTACGTTCCCGGATAGCGCCATCTTCATCCCATAAATTGTTGTAACCGGGATTGTGTTCAAAAGTATCGGTGCTGCCGGATTTGCCACATTCAAGATTCTGGTTTCCGTGCCGAAACCATTGATGTAAGCAATTCCATTCGCAGGCAGGATCTGGCCCGCGCCGCCAGGCATCCCGACGTATTGACCAACTAACACTGGCAACGCAGGATTGGTGACGTTGAACGCTTTGTATCCATGACCCACAAAAACATAAGCAAGGTTTCCAGCCAATGCTGTCGAGCCATAATTCCCTGACAGCGATGATAACGAGCCGGACAACGAGGGACTGGTGGGAGTTGAAATGTCAACGATTGAGAAACCCGCTCCGCCCGGCACATATGCTCGACTGCCTGCTACCGTTAAGTTGTAGCCGCCAGAAGGAAGGTCGTAAGTTGCACCCAAGAACGTCATCGTCCCACCAGAAAAACTGCAAACAGCAATGGAATTGAGCGCATTACCCGCCAAAACTAAGTTGCCGCTAACCGCCACAGAGAGAGGATACTGAACGTTTGGCGCACGGCCAAGATCGGTCGGTGCATCTGGGTTGGAAACATCAATCATTCGCAATCCACCTTGGAAATTTGCGACGAAGACACTCGTGCCGCTGACGGCCACACTTCGTGAAACAGAGTAGTCTGGAAGCGTAACATGGCCTCGCACAATCGGAGTATTGGGATTGGTTACGCCAACGATCACGAGCGTCCCTGGGAAAACTACATACGCGAAGCCTCCATTCACTGCGACATCTTGAGCGAATCCGCCAACGTTTGTTGCAGAAAGGAGCACTGGCGAATTGGGAGTCGAAATGTCGAAAATCAACAAGCCGCCATCCCCATCCGCTACGAAGGCGTTTGCTCCCGAAATCGCGACGCCTGCAGATATTCCCGGCGTGTCATAGAAACCCACAAGTTTCGGGACGGACGGCGTGCTGAAATCAACGACCTGCAATCCGGCATCGTTGTTGGCGACGAAAGCATGATTCCCGGACAGTGCAATGTCCTCCACCATTCCAGGCATCGCCACTCGGCCAATGGGCAACGGACTGCCAGGATTTGAAATATCCACCACCACGAACGCGCTGCCTTCTCCGATGTAGGCGTAGTTGCCTTGCACGGCAACCGCGTTCACGCCGCCGCCGGTTGCGCTCACAAGCTCGATCCCGTTTCCACGTTCGACACCGTAGCTGAAGCCGTTCGCGTTCGTCGTGCTTCCAGTCGCGGTTTGCACAACCACCGGCACAGTGCCATAAACAAAATTCGACGGCGTGAGACAGGCAATCTGTGATGGATTCAATACCGTGATGTTGCCCGCAAGCCTACCGCCGATGAGCACGGTCGCCGGAGCAGTGAAGTTGACGCCCTCGATGGTCAACGCCGTGCCGCCCGCCAGCGCGCCAAAGCTCGGATGAATTGCTGCAATTACCGGCTGTCCGACAGGTGGCGTGTAATTTCCAGAAACGACTGTCGTTTGAGCGCGCTGAACTTGTACGGATGTATTCGCTGGCGGAGTCCAGCCGGGAACAGAATCAAACGTAACGTTGTATCCACTTCCCGGCGGCAGCGAAAGCGTAGCGCCACTGCCTTGAGGCGCACCGCCGTTGACGCGCCAATGCGCGCCCGCAGCCACCGCGTCCGGCGGCGAAAGCGTAACGGTAAGCAGACCCGGCGTTGTATCTTGCGTGAAGTTGACGGTGTAGTTCGCTGCCTGCCCAGCCGTTACTGTAACGAACAACACAGGCGGCCCGATCCAACCGTCAACGCCGTGGATTGTCAGGATGAAGCTCCCTGGGTCTGTGAGAACACTGCTGCCGCTGTCACGATAATCATCTGCGTTCCAGCCCCATTTCACGCCCGCAGCTGCCGCTGCTGGCGGTTGAATCGTAACCGTGAGCGTTCCGAGTCGTGGATCACCAGATGCGAAATTGGCGGACACAGTCTTGTTTCCGTTCATCACAATGGTTGTCGGGTTCGCGGTTCCGCTCGCGTCGCCGCCCCAACTCACGAAGTGGTAACCGTAATTGGCGTTTGCGGTGAGTTGCACCGACGCGCCGGAGTTGTAAATGGTCCCGTTGCCACTGCCGAATGGTTGATTGACAATGCCACCCATTACGCCTCCTCCCTGATTGAGCGTGAGCGTGTAGGTGCTCGGAGCAACCGAAACATAATTGGCATTAACGGTCGCCGTTTGGCCGGCAACGACATTTATCGTTTGGTCGGGTGGCGTTGTGTAGTTGTTCACCGGCTTGAAGCCGATTTGGTATTGGCCGGGGCCGAGATATTGGAACGGAACGTTTGGCGTCTGATAATTTCCGACGACAGACGAGACAAATCTCCATTGCGCTCCGGCACTCACAGCAGCCGCAGGCGTAATGTTAACCAAAAGATCGCCTGTAATGACGGTGACCTGCGTTTGTTTGAAGAGGACTTGAACGGACGTGTCGGCTTGGAGGTTGGCGATTGTGTAGCCCGTGCCGCCCGTCTGAACCTGGAGGCCGTTCACATACCAGCGGTCAACCTCATAGCCGGCGTTGGCAGAGGCAGTGAGCGGCACGCTTGATCCGGTGTTGCGAGAAAACGTCCCGCTCGGGCTGATTGAACCGTTTGGCCCGGATGACGCGGTGACGGTTGGGCCAACTGGCGGAGACGCCGCGACTTGAACCGTCAGAGTTTGGCTGTCTTGCAACGGAATGCCACCAACGAATTGACGAACGAGGAGAGTCCAAGTTTTAAGAGTCGAGCCGAAATTAAAATCCACATTGATTTGATTGGCCGTGGTAGAGGTTGGCGTTACTTGCGTGGATGTGCCGCCGCTGGACAGAATAACCTTGTCAGTGATTGTGAAGCCGCTGCCCAGCAAAATCAGATGAGTGACGCCAGCCCCCGCCGTGACCTGCAACGGCGTGAGCGAACTTAAAAAGAAGTCGGGCGGCGTTACGGTGAATGTGCTGTTCCCGTATTCGTAACGCACCAGTGCGTCGTTGAAACTCGTGATTCTTGCGAGCAAATATCTCTGAACGCCAATGCTCAGGCTGGCGGTCGGTATGGCAACATTGCCACTGGCAACCGATTGTCCCGTGCTGTTTAGGTTTTGTGGCGGCAACGAGATTCCAGTGCCGTTAAGCGGATTGGTGTCGGTGTCTGCGAACCACTCAATAAGCATCCCGCTATCACGATCCTGATACTTGTAGGTGACGTTGAAAGTCTGGCCTTGGGGAATTCTGTTTTGCGGATATGGCGGGAGTTGAATGTCGCCGATGTTGGCCCATTGAGGACCGGTCTGACCGGGAGATGCACGGCTGCCCGAGAGAATGTCAGCATTCTTTCGATTCTCAAGTCCGTTTGGGTTGATTCGACCGAACGCAAAACCCTCATCGGAACGGTCTGGATAAATATACCAATCGTCCGTGATATGTTGCGCCCCGTCCGAATCTCGGTATGGCGGGCCAATTGTGCCATGATACCAAGTGTGAACGTCCGAGTGTTCGACCAAAGAACCGACGCCATCCAATATCTGCTCCAAAAGATGAACCTCGTGAGAGCCAGGAATGGATTGGCCGTTGAAATCGAAAACGCCCAGGAAAAGGTAATCAGCAAGAATGTCCTGACGCCAGTAGTTGTCGGCGAACCTCACGTTGTTGTAAAGCACTGCCGGCGGGTCGCCGGGATGGAAACCAAGTGGGCTGACTCCAAAGTCGGGTCGTGCAAGCGGGTGTGGGTCTAGCGTGGTCAGGTGATCTACCCAAATGCCGTGCGCGCCAAGTCGCCGAGCTGTTTCCAACATGACTGAGCCGCCACGACTATGCCCGATCAGGTGAATAGGTCGCGAGGCGAGAGGATCATTTATTCCGATACCCGAATACGTGCCCACCAAAGAGCCAGCAACCCATGCAGCCACATCGTCGGTTGTAAACAACTGCCCGCTCAAAGGTGCGGTGTGATCTGCGATGTCCGACCAATCAACCGTCAACACCACCTCGTCTGAATCCGATGCTGAAGAGCTTGAAACGCGGCTTATCGTTCCTTGTGTCCCGGTGACAAAATTGCCGGTGACATGCAGATGATACCAACTCGAATTCAGACCCTGCCTGTAAGCCGCGTCGGTCACGGCTTGCGCCATGTTGTCCATCCACAGGGGACGGCCTGAAAAAGTGCTTTCAAAAGTTTGTATCCATCCGTGGGTGATGACCGTAACGCCTGTGGCTTCGGCACGGCGGACGCCCGCGATGAAACCTATCAAAACGACGAGCGAGCACGCACGCCAGACATTCAGGGTGCGGAGCGTCTTCATGGTTTCCTTCGTATCACGTTTGCCTCGGAATCTCGACACAAAACACACGGGACTAAACGCCTGATTACACGGCATTCTGCTAACCTAGCGGATATCCGATGTCAAAGAAATTAGTGCTCGTGCTCACTAAGCATGAGTGAGCAACCGGGAAATCCTACGTTTGATCGGACGGAACATTCGTGCGGCTCGCCAAAAGGCGGGGCTGACTCAGGAATGTCTGGCCGAACTGGCAGGCGTGCATGTGCAAACCGTCGGCGCAATTGAACGGGGTGGCTTTCCATTTGCAGTCACCACATTTGCCCGCGTGTCGCAATTCCTCGAAATCAGCCCAAACCGTCTGCTTGACGGCTTGGATTCACCCGACCCGCAGCGTACAGCGCGTATCAAGAAGGCGATGGCGCGAAAGCGCGCTCCTGTCCGACGCAAACAATGAGTTCGGCGAGTCGCCAAACTCGGCAGGCAGACGCACCGCTCGGCGATCCTCCGAACAATATCAAAACTTCAACACTCTCACTGCCTCCACCGCGAAATTGACCATTGCGCCAGGAAACAGCCCAAGGTAGAGCATTCCAGCGATGCAGGCGGAGATGGAAAACTGAATGGGACGGGACAGGGGAATTGGCGACACGTCTGCCGCATCCTTGCTCCAGTAAATCGCCCGCACCACGCCAAAGTAGTAGTAGAGGGAGATCACCACGCCGGCCAGCGCGGTAAAGGCCAGGCAATAATAGCCATGATTCATCGCGCCTTGCTCGACCACGGCTTTGAGCAGCAAGAATTTTCCGAAGAAACCGGCCAGCGGCGGAATGCCGGCCAGCGAAACCATCGCCAGCGTCAGCGTAGCGGCGAGAAGGGGCGACCGTTGATTCAGCCCCGCCAAACCGCTGATGTCCTCGCTATCGAGATGCCGCATCACCAGCGCGATCACGGTGAACGCCGCCAGCACCGTGAAGAGGTAACCACTCAGGTAAAAAAGAATCGCCGAAGCGCCGGGTGTGGACTGGTGCGTGTTCGCCGCCATCGCCGCCACACCCAGCAGCAGATAGCCCGCGTGGGCGATACTCGAATAGCCCATCAGCCGTTTCAGGTTGCGCTGTGGAATTGCGCACAGGTTTCCGTAGAGAATGGTGATGGCGGAAATGACAATCAGCAGATTCGTCCAATGCGCCGTCACTTCCGGCACGGCCGTGAACAGCACTCGCAGCAACAAAACGAATCCCGCCGCCTTCGATCCCACGGCAAGGAACGCCGTCGTTGGAGTCGGCGCGCCTTGATAAACATCCGGCGCCCAAATCTGAAATGGAAACGCCGCGATCTTGAAACCCAGGCCAACCAGGACAAACAGCATGCCGAAGAGGAATATCTTGTTGTTCGCGAATTGCCCCGCGACCTGGGCCAGCTCAGCGAAGTTGAATTTGCCGGTCGTCCCCCAGACCAGCGCGATGCCATAGACCATGAACGCCGACGATAACGCGCCGAGAATCAGATACTTCACGCCCGCTTCCAGCGACACCAACCGCGCCCGTTGAAAACTCGTCAACACATAGAACGTGATCGTGATGAGTTCGATGGAAACGAACAGCATCACGAAATCATTGGCCGACGCCGCGAAAAGCATTCCCGCCAGCGCGAACACGATCAGCGAGTAATACTCCGAAACGCCGGACGCAATCCGGTCGGAGAATTCCACCGCCATCACGAGCACCAGAACCGTCGCGAGCAGGAAGAAACGTTTGAAAAAAACGGACAGCGCATCTTGAACAAACATGCCGCCGAATGCCGACTGGCCAATCGAAGCGCAACTGCAATGACTGGTGAAACTGTTCACGAACAGTACCGCCAGCGCCGCTGCCGCTGCGTAGCCGAGACAGCGTTTTCGTTCGACGGGCAGCCACAAATCCGCCAGCAGCACCACGAGGCCGAGTGCCACGACCGAGATTTCCAATGACATCAAGGAAAGGTTCATTCTGATTTCGTAGGAGCCGACGTAAGGAGGCTCTGATTTCCTTTTGAATTGTTGGCACGTTCGCCCTCACCCTGACCCTCTCCCCCGGGAAGAGGGGACAACAATTGATCGCTACCTTTAGCTCCAAAGTTGCGCTGCAAATCTCCGTCGCTCGATTTACCAAGAGACGGCGGAAGATTCTCCCTCTCCCCTTCGGAAGGGGAGAGGGCCGGGGTGAGGGGTTTCGCTGCG
>CAZNOE010000153.1:0-1406 GCA_964574525.1 uncultured Bifidobacteriaceae bacterium | reverse complement strand
CCCCCCGCCCCTCTTTTACCAAAGAAGGGGCGAAAATTCCCCCCCCCCCCTTGGGAAGGGGGGGGGGCCGGGGGGGGGGGAAATTTTCGCTTCCGAATTCTCCGCGACAACCGTACCCGCCGCAACCGTCGCCATTTTCACAATCTGTTCCGTCACCGGTTTGATTTTGTCGGTAAGCAGGCGCGGGAAGAATCCGAACGACAGTAGGCTCGCGATTAGCACCGCATACGGCAACTTGCGCCACAGGTTCGCGTCGGAAACATTCTCCCACTTCTCCGGCATCGGCCCGTGCAGCGCGGCTCGCACGGCCCGCAGCATGTAAACCGCGCCAATGATCGCCGCGCCCCAAATCGCCAGCACGGTCACGACGCGCAACGACGGCTGCTGCCACGCGCCAAAGAACACCGTCACCTCGCCAACGAAATTCGCGAAGCCCGGCAAGCCGCAGCCTGCCAACGCGGCCATCGTGAATGCGACGCTGATGAAACGGAGTTTGTGCGCCAGCCCGCCAAGTTCACTCATTTCCAGCGTGCCGGTCTGGTTGTAGATGTAACCGCTCAGGCCGAACGTCAGGGCCGCGAGGAACCCGTGCGCGATCATAATGACCACCGCGCCGGTTACGCCGATGAGGTTCAGGCTCGCGATGCCGAGGAAAACCATGCCCATGTGCGCCACGCTCGAATTGCCGATCAGCAAATTCAAGTCGCGCTGCCGCATCGCGACCCAGCCGACGTAAAGAATGTTGCCGAGGCAGAGCCAGGCGAGGATTTGCATCCAGCTTTGCGCCGCCTGCGGCATGAACGGCAACGCCACGCGGATCAAACCGTAAAGCCCGAACTTCTTCAACACGCCCGCGTGCAACATCGCTGTCGCGCTCGGCGCAGAAGCGTAACCCAGCGCCGCCCACGAATGGAACGGCCAGAGGGACACGAGAATTCCGAATCCAAACAGCAGCAGCGGAAAAATAAAATTCTGCGCGCTCGCCGCCATCGAGTGTTCAGCGAAATACTTCGTCAGCGTAGGAATATCGAACGTGCGCACGTCCGCCGGCACTTGCAGGTAAAGCGCGATGAGGCCGATGAGCGCGAGCAACGCGCCGATGCTGAGGTAAAGCGTGATCTGAAACGTGGCGTAGTTCTTCCGTTCTCCGCGACCCCAGACGCCAATCATGATGAACGTCGGCACGAGCGCCAGTTCGTGGAAGAAGTAGAAGAAAAACAGGTCAAGCGACATGAACGCGCCAAGGATGCCGCCCGTCATCACGAGCAGCAGGATGTAGAACTCCTTCTCGCGCGACTTGATCTCGAACGAACAGCACGCCGCCGCAAACGCCACAATCGCGCCCATTAACACCAGCCCGACGTTCAACCCATCCACGCCCAGCTTGCAGGCGATGCCGAGCGATT
>CAZNOE010000152.1:0-10450 GCA_964574525.1 uncultured Bifidobacteriaceae bacterium | reverse complement strand
TTGTCCATACGCATCACAATTCATTTTACGTCGCGACTTTGGCTTCCCTGCGCGGCGACCGGACTTTTGAGCTTCTCCCCCGCCTCCGTGCGGTCCATGCCGAATCACCTCGCCCCCGCAAGGACAATTCGCAAATCCCGGATTTCCGCCTCCACGTCAGCCGCTTCACCAGCGTATTCGCTGACCACAAGCCGGAGGATTCGGTGAAACATTCTCTTGGCCGTAATGAGCACGTTGGAAGCTTCTGCCGGGGAGCGGAAGCCGAAACGGCTGATCAGTTCTTCATAAGGTATCGGCTCCATCCCGTCCAACATGGGGTCCAGCACGCGGGCCTTGAACACCTCCCATCGCGGCACTTGCCCTTCGCGTTGACACTCGACTCGCATCTTGTTCACCGCCTGCTCCACGATCGCCTCCGCCCAGGCGGTTGCGAAACGATCATCCGCCTGTTTAACCAGAGTTGTCTGCTCGTCCGGCGCCAATTCTTCAATGCTGGCCCATCCCCCCGACGGTTTGCGGCGTTGCCGGTTCGCCTTTCGCAATTCGTCAAAAACGAAATGGTCGAGCGAGTTTAGCAGGAATGTCCGGAATTTCCCTCGTGCTTCGCTTGCGTGAGACAGAAGCTTGTCCAGCATGACTTTTTTGTGGAGAAACCCTTGCAGCCACTCGGCTGCCTGATCGTCCGAAACGCTGAATTTGAAGGCCAGATGAGAGCGAAGTGGTTGGTAATATTTCTTGAGCAGGTCTTCCAAGGCCGTCAACGCCGCATTGCTGTCTGACCCGCCGGCGCGCCCGACCTCCGACCAGAACGTCGTCGGGTAGATGCGCGCCGGTACAGTTACGGTTGTCTTCATCGGGTGGCTCCACCGCCATTGCACCCCACAAGAATCTCGCCTCCGCCGCGCAGGATTCTCATCCCTGCGACGTTAACTACATTGAACAGGAAACACGCAATGAATCAAGTGAAAACGAGACAGCCAGCCCCGCCACAAACACCTGTCGTTTGTAAAAGTATGAAAAACGTGAGGGATGCCGGGAACGTCGCACGACCGACAATCGCAGCCTTCATATCTGGCCCAAGCCTCAAGCCTTGGTCGAAAACGCCGCTTTTGCGATTATCTCCACTTCAGGGAAAGGCAGGAGAACTCAATCCATGAAAACAAAACATCTTGGTTTTCAACTTGGAACGTTGTGCTGTCTTCTGGCGATCAACTCTGCGCTTGCCCTTCCTGACCTCGTGGTTCAGGACATCTGGACCGTGCCAGCCGCCCCGGTCGCTGGGCAGTCTTTCGTCGTTCACGCTCTGGTCAGCAATCAGGGCGATGCGGACGCCGGATCGTTTTTTTCAGGCTTCGATGTTGGCTTTTTCCTCGACAATGTGCCTGTCGGAAGTTCCCGTTTCTTTTTTGGGTTGGCAGCCCACCAAACCGCCGAAACCGAGTTCCAGGTAAACACCGCTCCGGCACCGGGCAGTCACCCTATTCGTGTTTGTGCAGACCCGAACAACGAAATTACTGAGTCCAACGAGGCCAATAACTGCCGCACCGAGAATTCGGTTGTCACTTCCACTGTCCCCGACCTGATCATTCAGGATGTTTGGAGCACCCCTGACCCGTTGGTGCTGGGTCAGTCCTACACGTTTTACGCCCGGGTCGTTAACCAAGGCGACGCCACCGCCAGCGCAGGATCGCTGTTCAGCCAGCGGGTGGACTTTTACGTTGATGGCAGCAAGATTGGCCAAGCTTCATACGACGACGTGTCTCCCGGCGGCAACGTGGTTGTTTCCATCAACGCCACGGCTAACGCCTCGCCCTTTGTAACCCATCAATTCCGCGCCGAGGCAGATGCCGACAACCGGATTGACGAAGGTGCCAATGAGGGAAATAATACCCGCACCGAAAACTGGAGCGTCACCGCACCGGACCTTGTTGTCGTGGACATTTGGACCTCGCCGGCCACCCCTACTAACGGTCAGATTTGTACGCTCTACGCAAGTATCAAGAACCAGGGGAACGCCCCTGCGGGGACTTGTTCCGCAGGCGTGTATCGGGACGGATCGTTCGTGTACCAGACTTTTGTTCCTCCATTGGGGACCAATCAAACCACAACGATTTCTTGGAACACTACGTTTGCGGCGTCCGGAGCTTTCTTAATCCGGGTCAAAGCTGACATCAACGATCAAGTCCCGGAAAGCAACGAAGGAAACAACGAACGCACGGAGCCAATAATTGTCATGCCCGGGCCGGTTCTGCGGGTCAGTCCAAGCGCGCTTACCTTTGGCTACAGCCCCACAGAGCAGACATTCAGCCTTTGGAACGGCGGAGGCGGCGTGCTCGGCTACTCGGTGGACGCCAATCGCCCCTGGCTTGGCGTTTTCCCCGGAGGCGGGACCTGTGCGCCGGGGGAAACAAATGTGACCAGCGTTTCAATTGACGTGTCCGGGTTGCTGATCGGGACGAACACCGGGACGATCACAGTTTCCTCTTCAGTGGGAACGTCCAGTATTGCCGTGACCGTCATCATCGCGGATGACGACCATGATCAGATTCCCGACGGTTGGGAGACACAGTACTTTGGCAGCGCGGCGAACTGCAATCCGTTCCTTGATCCCGATGGCGATGGCCAAAACAACCGGCAGGAATGGATTGGAGGCAGCAACCCCACCAACCGGCTTTCCGCATTCTCCATTACCGGCATAGAACTCAATCCGGGTGGCACGAACGTAACCGTCCATTGGCCAACGTTGCCGGGCCGGGCATACGACATTCCTGGTCAGCCAACGCAACCGGGAACTTCTTGTTGCTTGGCGCTGGCCTGCCGAATACGCAAACCAGTTACACAGATACAACCGCGCCGCAGAGCGGGTTTTATCGGGCGAAAGCAAGAATGGAGTGATTTCATCAAGCGAAGAAACTATGAAGACCCTAACACTCATTTCACTCATGACCCTTCTGGGACTCGGTGCCCACGGACAAACCCAAACGAATGACCCAGTTACCATCGACATCGGACTGGCCCGTTATGTCGCCAGTCAGCACGTTCAGCGCAACAACCAGCCTTTTGAATGGCGCAGCGTTGACCACATGGTCTTGCATGACACCGAAGGCGGCGTCCGGGGGTACGCCTTTGTTTTCGCCAAGGCGGAAACCGACTTCCGCTCCCCGGCGGACCTCCGGCGGCACATCGAGGAAAAATCCGACCGGTTGCGTGAGGCCCAGGAAAAGGCCGCGAACGCAAAACTCGGAGCCCAGGCTGATGGGCAAACGCCGGCTGCCGTGGTCGAGGCGGAGGAGAATCTCTACAACTTCAACGACCTCGCAACGGTCATCACCGGTGCCAGGAGCGACTCGCCACTGATCTTGCGGCACTTCCAGGGATTGCCTGAATTCTGGGTGGAGGCGGAAACCTTGGGCTCGCCCGCCTCGGTACGTCTCTACGGCAAGTCCCTGCAAGTATCCCGCGTCATCATGATCACGCCCATGGACTTTCGCTTGGCCGTATCGGAAGGAGCCGAGCCTCTGTCATCCAAAACCGATCTTAGAAAAGCACAGCAGCCGACAATCCCCGATTCTTCTCAAGTTCTGACGGTACATGGAAAGAACCTTGAGAAGATGAGCGCCGTGAGAAAAGCACGTCAGGACATTGAGGCTCGCAAGCAGCAACGGTTGAACGCGCTCAAGCCCGCCGATCGGCAGAAATACGAGCAGGCCTTAACGGATAGGGGGACGGCGCTTGCCGGCGAATGGCGGCAGAACAGCGAATCGTGGAAGAAAGCGAAAGATGAAGGGGGTGGGCTATGACCACAGAAAGGTCGAGGAACGATTGTGCTCTTCAGCGAATTGCGCTGGGAAGCCGGAAATATCTCTTGGCGTTCGTTGTATCTGTTTCCTTGCTAACTGCTGCACCTTCTGTATTCATTGCAACCGCACAAGACGCTGACCGGACCTTCTCACATCCGGCTGAGGATAACCAGACAAAGAATCTGACGCTTGCACCGGGAACGTACACATTCCAGACAGACGCAGATCCGAATGGTTACCATCGTGTGGATTGGTACAATACATACTCTGGGGGCACTCGTGTCGGTTATGCATATTTATACTACTACGATAATATAGATTTCAATATCGTTGGAAGCGGGTGGATTCGTGCGGAAATATACAAAAGTGATATTTTCAACGGTGATGGTGCGTGGGAAGCTTCATATCGATGGAACGTTACAGTCCAGCTTCCGTCGTATACGGTAAGCGCCTACGCAGGCACGGGCGGGACAGTTACTCCGTCCTCACGCACCGTAACACAAGGAAACACGACTACCTTCACGGTTTCGCCATCAACTGGCTATTCGCGGGGTTCAGTTAGCGGTGATGCTGCGGGCGGATCGTGGAGCGGAAACACATACACCACCGCTTCGGTGACGCAGAACCGAAGCCTCACTTTCAGCTTTGTGCTGAACACCTACACTGTGACCGCGACGGCGGGAACTGGCGGGACCGTCTCGCCGTCCTCACGGAGCGTGACGCACGGCAACACCACTACCTTCACGGTTTCGCCATCAACCGGCTATTCGCGAGGTTCAGTTAGCGGCGATGCTGCGGGCGGATCGTGGAGCGGAAACACGTACACCACCGCGCCCGTTACGCAGGACCGAAGTCTCACTTTCAGCTTTGTGCTGAACACCTACACCGTGACCGCCGCGGCAGGAACTGGCGGGACCGTCTCGCCGTCCTCACGGAGCGCGACGCACGGCAACACCACAACGTTCACGGTGTCTCCAGCAACCGGTTACACGCGCGGCAGTGTCAGCGGCGACGCCTCGGGTGGATCGTGGAGCGGAAACACGTACACCACCGCGCCGGTTACGCAGAACCGAAGTCTCACCTTCAGTTTTCTACCGCACCCGGACTTGGTGATCAGCAGTCTGACGCGATCGCAGACCAGTGGCTATCCGGGGCAGAGCGTGACGATTGATTCGATTACGAAGAACAACGGCACTGCGGACACGGGTTTGAGCACATGGTGTAAGGTTCGGTATTTTCTGGGACGCACCTCGGGGGAGTTGTGGCGGGAGATCGGCTGGGGGTGGACGCCAAACCTTCTGGAGCTCAACGGCATTTCGATAGGGGAAGAGGAGCCCGACACTATTTCCTGGACAATCGATGCCGACCTGAGCCCTGCGCGCTATTACATCACCGCGGTAGCCGACGCCGACGGGGCCATTGACGAGGGGACCAACGAAGGCAACAACAGCACCACGGTTATATTCGACGTGACAGCGGTAATTTACACGGTTAGCGCCACGGCGGCCACCGGTGGGACCGTCTCCCCATCCTCACGCAGCGTGGCGCAAGGCAACACGACCACGTTTACGGTGTCACCTTTAGCCGGCTTCACGCGCGGCAGTGTCAGCGGTGATGCTTCCGGTGGTTCGTGGAGTGGAAATACATACACCACCGCTCCGGTGACACAGAACCGAAGTCTCACCTTCAGTTTTCTACCGCACCCGGACTTGGTGATCAGCAGTCTGACGCGATCGCAGACCAGTGGCTATCCGGGGCAGAGCGTGACGATTGATTCGATTACGAAGAACAACGGCACTGCGGACACGGGTTTGAGCACATGGTGTAAGGTTCGGTATTTTCTGGGACGCACCTCGGGGGAGTTGTGGCGGGAGATCGGCTGGGGGTGGACGCCAAACCTTCTGGAGCTCAACGGCATTTCGATAGGGGAAGAGGAGCCCGACACTATTTCCTGGACAATCGATGCCGACCTGAGCCCTGCGCGCTATTACATCACCGCGGTAGCCGACGCCGACGGGGCCATTGACGAGGGGACCAACGAAGGCAACAACAGCACCACCGTTACTTTCGATGTGGTCCTGCAAACGTATACGGTGAGCGCGACTACGGGAACTGGCGGGAGTGTTTCGCCGTCCTCGCGCAGTGTGTCGCACGGCAACGCCACGACGTTTACAGTCTCTCCATCTGCCGGCTACACCCGCGGCGGTGTTAGCGGTGACGCGGCGGGCGGTTCGTGGAGCGCCAACACCTACACCACCGCCCCGGTGACCCAGAACCGAAGTCTGAGCTTTGCTTTTGTAGCGCATCCGGATTTGGTCATTAGCAGTCTGACACGGTCGCAAACGAGCGGATATCCGGGGCAGAGCGTCACGATCACTTCGAATACGAGAAACAATGGTCCTGCCGACACCGGGTTGAGCACATGGTGCAAGGTTCGATACTACCTTGGGCGGACTTCCGGAGAATTGTGGCGGGAGATTGGCTGGGGATGGACGCCCAACCTTCAGGAGCTCAACGGGATTTCCGTTGGAGAGGACGAGCCGGACAGCATTTCGTGGACGATTGATGCCGACTTGAGCCCGGCGCGCTATTACATCACGGCTGTAGCGGACGCGGACGGGAATTTTGATGAGGCGTCAAACGAAGGCAACAACGCCACCACCGTCACGTTCGATGTGGTGGCAGTACCTCGTATCCTTTCCGCCTACTGGTGGATGCCGCTAGATGTGTCGCACGGAGATGATGTGACGATGTGCGCCGAGGTGAGCGGCATTCCGGTCGGGACGCAATGCACATTCCAAGTATTCGAGGACGATGGGATTCTGCTGCCTGACGATCCTGTTTTGCCCACTATTACGGGGACTGTTTATAGCGCTGAGGGAGGGAAAACGTACGTCAAAGCAACTTGGTCCGCGCAATGGGTAAATGACCAGTCCGGCGATCCGGAGTATTACTTCAAAGTGACTTACGGCGATGTGCCGTTGAAGTCTTCAAGGAGTGCTGATGAGGAGGTCATGGTCCGGAACAATCGGCAGCAGCCGAGCACTCAACACGGGGACTTTTATTTTGATCCAGGCCCCGCGGTGGGTGAGGCGACCAAAAACGCTACACTGACCGATGACCGGATTCCGGTAATCCTAGTTCACGGCATGAGCGGAGACAAGAAGACTGACTCTCTAAACTACTGGTATGGCTGGGCCAATGCCGACACAGCGGCAGCGGGGGCGCAATTGGGTCGCTTCAACGAGGCGGACATGAAATACAAGTTCAGGGTGTACCGCTATGTTTACGACTCCCGACGACCAATCGGAGACAACGGGGCAGACTTCGCTGCCTTTGTAAACCAATTCTACCAAAGCAACCCTGCATTCTCTGAGCGCCAAGTCGTAATTCTGGCACACAGCATGGGTGGCTTGGTTGCAAGGTATGCCTTGAACACTGACAGCACATTCCGGGACAAGGTGCATCGTCTCGTCACACTGGGTACGCCGCACTTAGGCTCGCCTGGGGCAAATCCCACTTGGATATACTGGGACAACGTTCTCAATGGAGGGAATGACAATTTGTTGAAGCGTTACGAATCGGTAATCCATAAATTCGTCTTCGAGGGGAATGAGGTTCGGCCTCGCGTGGTACAATGTTAACGACGTGCCTTTGCCGGCACGTTCTTCGCCAGCTCTATTTGTGGCTCATCAGTTGTATCCAGATGCCCTTGTGAACAGCAGCCTCTCAGCGCCCTTCTGTGGCTCTACGGATATGTTGCGAGAAGATGGTGATTCGAAAGTTGTCGCATTCGGCGGATCTGTCAGCTTGCCGCTTGACGGCATGGGTGACGATTGGCCTGAAGGCGTGAGTGAAGAGCTTATCAGCCATGGTATAACTGACCATCTAGGTCTCTGGGCTGCGAAGGAGATCATGATCTCGTTGCGAACCGAGGGTGGAAGCACAGTCGGAAATAATGACGGTTTCGTCCCTTTGACCAGCGCACTTCTCGGAAGCGGTCACACGTCTGCTGAAAAGATCAATCTGACACAGACTTATGCGGAACCGATTGATCACGTGTCCTATCTGGACGTGGCTTCGACGATGGATTACGTGGCGAACAGACTCAGCACCATGGTCAGAGTTACGATTTCCCCTCAGACAGCCGTCGATGCTGGGGCTCGCTGGCGAATCACTGGTGGCGCTTGGCAGAAGTCTGGGGTCAGCCTAAACACGCTGTCGCCGGGCCAGTACTCGATTGAGTTCATGGCCGTTTCTGGCTGGACGACGCCTGCAAATCAGACGGTGACCGTAGTTCAAAACACGACCACACATTTAACAGGTGGTGACGCTACTTATACACAAGTGGTAAACCCGCCGACAATTACCACGACCTGTCCACTTCCTTCGGGCATGGTGGACACGAGCTACAACCAGACGCTCACGGCAACCGGGGGAACGACACCGTACACCTGGACGATCAGCAGTGGTGCACTGCCGCCCGGGCTGAGCCTTGATTCCGGTACCGGAGTCATCAGCGGCACGCCAACCGCAGCCAACACCTACAACTTCACCATCCGCTGCACCGGTGCCAACAGCCAGTACTCTGAGAAAGTTTGTAGCGCAACGATCAACCCGGTGCCCGCACCGACCATCACAACGAGTTGCCCCTTGCCTGACGGCACGGTAGGCATCGCCTATAGTGAGAGGTTGGAAGGTTCCGGCGGAACGACACCGTATACGTGGACGATCAGCAGTGGTGCACTGCCGCCCGGGCTGAGCCTCGATTCCGGCACTGGAGTCATCAGTGGAACGCCAAGCTCAGCCAATACCTACAACTTCACCATCCGCTGTACGGGTGCCAACAGCCAGTACTCGGAGAACGTTTGCAGCGCGACGATTACCCCAGTGCCCCCGCCTACGATTGCGACGAGTTGCCCGTTGCCGAGCGGCACGGTAGGTGTGGTTTACAACCAGCCGTTGGCGGGTTCCGGAGGAACGTCACCTTACATGTGGACGATCAGCGGCGGGGCACTGCCGCCCGGGCTGAGCCTCTCCGGCACCGGAGCCATTAGCGGCACGCCAACTACAGCCAACACCTACGACTTCACCATCCGCTGCGCTGGCGCTAACAGCCAGTACTCAGAGAAAGTGTGCAGCGCGACGATTGCCCCAGCGACACCGCCGAACGTTATCGCATGGGGGGACAATAGCTCCGGCCAAACGAATGTCCCTCCGCAGGCGACCAACGTGGTGGCGATTTCCGCCGGAGGGTTTCACAATCTGTCGCTGAAGGCCGATGGGACGGTCGTGCCTTGGGGAGACAATAGGTTCGGGCAAACGACTGTGCCTGCGGCGGCGAGCAATGTGGCGGCCCTGTCCGCCGGATTTTTGCACAATCTGGCGCTGACGGCGGGCGGAAGCATTCTGGGCTGGGGAGAATATACGCTGGGTCAAACGAATGTTCCTCCGGAGGCGACCAACGTGGTGGCCCTGGCCGCGGGCGGGAATTTCAATCTGGCGCTCAAAGCCGATGGGAGCGTGGTGAGTTGGGGCGAAGACAACTTTGGCAAGACGAATGTGCCTGCGACAGCGACCAACGTGGTGGCCATTGCTGCGGCTACTGATCACAGTCTGGTCGTGAGAGCGGATGGACAGGTCGTGAGCTGGGGATGGAATGTTTTCGGTCAAACGAATGTCCCGCCGGCGGCGACCAACGTAGTGGCAGTGGCGGCCGGGTCGGGGCACAGTCTGGCGCTCAAAGCCGATGGAACGGTGGTGGCTTGGGGAAGAAACCTTGAAGGGCAAGCGAATGTTCCTCCAGAGGCGAGCAACGTGGTGGCGATTGCTGCGGGCGGCTTTCACAACCTGGCTCTCCGGGCTGACGGGAGTGTGGTGGGCTGGGGAACAAACGGTTTCGGTCAAACGCATGTTCCGGCGGGAGCGACCAACGTGGTGGCGATTGGGGCGGGGTGGAATCACAGTCTGGCGCTCGTGGGCAGCGGCGCTCCGGTTATTACAGTTCAACCCTTCAGCCGCACAGTGGGCTATGGCGACGCGGTGGCGATAACGGTCATGGCCGTTGGAATTCAGCCGATGAGTTATCAGTGGCAGTTGAATGGGACCAACATCACCGGGGAAATCAATTCTTCCATGACGATAGGTGCAGCACAATTCAACGATGCCGGTAACTACACTGTGGTCGTGAGTAACTCCCTTGGCGTCGTAACCAGCCGTGTGGCCACGCTGGTGGTCAAACCGGCGACGCTCGCCGACCTGCCCATTTCCATTGAGAGAGCGGGCACTGACCTGCGTCTGACTTGGTCTGTTGGCACACTGTTATCCGCAGACGACGTAAATGGGCCTTGGAGCCCAGTCGCAGGAGCGAGTTCTCCTTGGGTGGTAACACCAAACAGCCCCAGAAAATTCTATCGGCTTCAGCAATAGCAGACAGTTTTAGAGACAGGCGCGACGCCTGTCCTACTTTACCGGAGCAGCCATCGGCTTCATCGTCAGCGGATCGCGCAACGGCAGTTCGGTGAATTTCCCACCGGCCTGATCGGTGAGTTTCACCGGATGGTCCGGATGACCCTTGAGAATTTCATCCTTTTGACCCACGACGAGAATCACCAGCTTGTCGAGCGTCAGATATTTTTTCGCCACGCGCT